>JAFDXD010000023.1 GCA_018268135.1 Bacteroidota bacterium | reverse complement strand
GAAGAATCAGTAACAGATAATACTTTAGAAATCCAAGGTACTGCTCCAAATTGTTTTAGCTTACTAAAATAAAAGTTGGCTTTAAAGAAAAGTATTTCGCCTAAATACTTGTTGATTTCTCCCTGATCGCCACTTGCAGTTTTGTATTTTCCTAAAAAATAATTTACTCTCCTGATATTGTTCCAGTCGCCATAAGACCATCCGCCACCAGATGAGGGTAAAGTAGCTTCTCCATTAAAAAAAGAGCTATAGTTTCTGTTTATCATATTATCGCTGCTATTATCATCAGCAGAAAAATTACCAAGCGTAAAATAGGCTTGTATATAACTCGGAAAACTAGAATAAAACGAGTTGGCATAAAAACGTAAATCGTTAGTTGTTTTCCAATAATCTGCATCGGAGATGGCAGTTAGAGGAGCCCTGTCTAAGAAGCTCTTTTTGCATGAAACGATGCTTAGCATCGCTGCCATACTTACTATTAATATTGTTAATTTTCTCATCTTTAAGAATTTTAGATTTTTATAAAGTAACATTTAGACCAAATGAAAAACTTCTTTGTAGCGGATATATCTTACTATCGCTAAAGAAAGTTTCCGGATCAAGATTGCTGTGCTTTTTCAAAGGCGAAAGAGTGAACACATTTTCAACCATTGCATACACCCTTACTTTTTGTATTGAAAATTTATTTAGCAGGTAGGAAGGAAGTGTATATCCTATCTGTATATTTTTCATACGCATATAGGCTGCACTTTGTAAATATTTTGTTTGGGTCCATTGGTTTTTTCCATTTTCTCCACTCATATAAAATTTAGGAAAATACCCATTTGGTGTGGATGGGGTCCACCTGTCGTTATGTACTGTAAAAGGTGAACTTTGCCATTCGCTTCCTACAATTCCCCAAAAATAGTTACCTCCAGACCATACATCTCTTTTTGCAACTCCTTGTATAAAAAAGCTTGCATCAAATGATTTCCAGTTGAAATCAGAATAAAAGCCATATTGATATTTGGGGGTTGAGTTACCAATCACTTTCAAATCACCCATATCTCCTACTTTATTATTACCGATATCTATTTTACCATTTCCATCCAAATCTCTGTATTGAATATCACCAGGGCTCCATTTTGTATAGATGTATGACTGATCAGGAGATTTTGCAATTTGGTCATAGCTTTGATAATAACCAACTGTTTCAAATCCATAAATATCACCCATTACTCTACCAGGGAAATAACTGCTAAGTAGTTTTAATGGATTAGGATACTTAGTTACTATACCATTATAATTGCTAAGCGTAGCTCTTACATTATACCCTAATGATCCAATTCTGTCTTTCCATGATAGGGTAAGTTCAAACCCTTTAGTTTCCATACCTAATACATTTGCTAATGGAGGTGAAGCTCCCAAAATAGCAGGGTAACTTCCTTTGCTTCCTAAAAAGTCTGTAGCACTTCTTTTGTACCAGTCGAAGGTTACACCTAACTTGTTATTTAAAATGGTTGCATCCAATCCAAAATCAAGTGTTTTAGTAGTAACCCAGGTTACAGTAGGATCTACTAACCCCGGAGCATAAGTTGCTGCTTCAAGCCCCTGATTAAAATACCAGGATGTATTATTGGCGGCTGTAGTACCCAATGCCGGATAGAAGGGATACCAGTTATTACCAAAATCTGCTACCTGATCGCCAAGGCTACCATAAGATCCTCTAAGTTTAAGGGTATTTACAACATTAGAAAACTTACCTAAGTTGTCCCAAAATTTTTCTTTATTTACATTCCATCCTGCAGACATACCCGGATAAAATTTCCAGCGGTTAGCTGCAAGAAACCTTGATGTTGCATCATACCTTCCAGAAACTTCTAATAGGTAGCGTTCATCATAATTATAATTAAAGCGTCCAAAATATCCTTCTGATGCAAGCTGTGCCCTGCTATCAGAAGTACTTGGAGTTTTGCCATAAGTAGTACTAATTGAAGGAACATTATCTGTGTATAAATAATTATTGCCTCCGTATAAGCTCATATTATCATATAATTCACTTACAAAACCACCTAAGATTTTAAAATTATGTTTATCAAAAGAGCGCTCATAACTTGAGTACAAATTCAATAAATTATGATATCCAAAACCTATATTTCTTGAAAATGAATTTGGAGATGTCCAGTCTAATACTCCAAGTTTACCACTTGGCAATGTTTGGTATAAAGTTTTAACCTGATCTGAAGTATTATAAATATTAGCTTCATAGGTATAGTTAAGGGTGGTATTCCATCCTTTTATGGGAGTAAAAACTAATTCTCCGGTAATAAGTGGTTTATCCCAATTTTCAACATGCCTTGCTCCGTTTAATTGATAAGGAATATCACTGGTTTCGGCATATTCACCATTTGGATTGTACATTGCTAAGTTTGGATGTTTACGAGCCAATTGGTGCATCCAGTTTCCACCTGTTCTGTTGCCTCCGCTCCAAGGTGCATTATACGTTTCTTTAGAGTAAGAAGTGCGTAATGAAAACTCTAACCAGTTGGTAACCTTACTGGTAAAGTTAGCCCGCAGGTTATACCTTTTATAAATATCAACACCATACCTGTACATGCCGGGCCGGTCATTGTAACCAAGGCCAATAAAAAATTTGGATTTATCAGTACCACCAGATAAACTTAGGTTTTGCTCTTGAAGTACCTGTGCATCTTTAAAGAAAACTTTAAACCAATCGTGATTAGAGTTGGCGCCAAACCAACTTAACCAGTTATCACTTCCGGGATTGGGGTTGGCCATGGTTTCAGTTTTAAGAATTCCGGCCTGGTAGTCTTTCATTCTTTGTATCAGTGCGGTAGAAAAATAATTATTAGTACCATACCCTGCATTATACCCTGCTTCGTTGTAAATAGTTGCAAAGTCGAGTGAGTTCATCATTTTGGGTAACCCAATTGGTGAGTTAATTGTAACACCTCCATTATAGGTAATTGAAAGCTTTCCGGCTTTTCCTTTTTTAGTAGTAATTAATATTACACCGTATGGAGCGCTGGAACCATAAATAGCCGCTGCTGATGCATCTTTAATGATAGAAATACTTTCAACATCATTAGGATTTATTGCATTGAAATCGCCAGCCTGTACCCCGTCTATTACAATAAGCGGAGACCCTGTGGTACCAATACCTGTGTACCCACGTATGTTTAATGATTGTGTAGCATTGGGTGCACCACCACCATATTGTGTCATGATATTTAAATTAGCTACAGCACCTTGCAGCGCCTGCGATAATCTTGATACTGGCCGGTCTGCCAATATTTTGTTATCTATTGTAGCAACAGCACCGGTTAGGTTTACTTTCTTTTGAGTGCCATAAGCTACTACTACTACTTCATCCATTACTTTAGAAGTAGCCGATAGAGTTACATTCAAAACAAAGTTTTTTCCACCTGTAGCAACAGCTACTTCAGCTTCTTTGTAACCTACTGCTGTAAATATTAATATGGCGCTTTCGCTTTGTACATTAATAACAAAAGAGCCATCTTTTTTTGTATTAGAGCCATTTTTTGTTCCCTTCTCTGCAATACTTACACCTTGTAAAGGCTCCCCTTTTTCATTGAGCACTTTACCGGTTACTAATATACTGCCTGTGGGAATGGTTGCCGTTTTATTTGTGTGGTCATTAAAAGCATCTTTACTTTTAATATCCAATGTTAGTCTTGCAAAAGCGTGCATTCCAAACAAAACAAATAAAATTGCCAAATTTGATTTTAATAGGAGTTTCCATAAACTCCGTTTTTTTAGTGTCGGAAAAAACTTTACTTTTTTCATACAATTAGTTTTTGAAGATGAATAATTCTAGTAAATCATTTTTTAAGGGGGCGACTATAATAAAGGGGAAATGACAACCTTACATATAACCGGTTTGTGTTATGTTATACTTAATGTCATAAAAAGGTTGGATTGATTAGTAAAAAATGTTTTGAACACTGTAAAAATAATAAAAATTAAGAAAAATGTTACCTTTTTGTTAAAGAAAATAAACGTATTATTGAAAATTATTAAATATGAACGGCATTTTATTAGATACACCTAAATTGGGTTAAATGCTATTATTTGGTAGCTGCTGGTCTGCATATTTTGCCCATATCCCGCTTTAGCAAAGATGTATTTGCAAGCTTCAATATTTACAACTGTATTTTTTCTATGTGGTTTTTAATGCAGGTGCACTTTAATTTTTATTTATAAATTCTTTATTAATAGAAATATTGAAATAAAAAATTAATTGCAGGAGGTACCGGAGTTTTAGAAATGTTTATTTCGCCCCACTTCGCCGGGGTATAGGTTTTTTACAATATCGCTTTGCCAAAATTGTTTTGTATCTACATCCATCATGCTAAGCGGCCCGGTAAAAGCAGCGCCGGTATCTATGTTCCAAACATTTTGCGCATGCATGGGCTCTGTACTGCCAACATATAAAGTAGGTGTATGGCCTATATAAATTTCAGTAAATAATTCTAATCTTTTGGGAAGTAATAAAGAAGATGATTTTAATTTTTTGTCAGTAATTAAAGCAGTTTGCCACAGCGAACGATCCCACAATATTTCGTCATAAGAAAATTCTTTTTGTGGCCCCAACGCCGATTGAAAACCTGCATGAATAAACAGCCTGTTTTTATCATCAATAAAAAAATATTTCATTTTTTTAAAAAAGAGCAGATGCCTGTTTTTACTTTCAGCATTTAATTTTTCATAGCTCTTTATGGTTTCTGCACCACCATGCTCGTACCAGGTAGTATCAATGTTGTTTGTTTGTAACCATTCTTCGCACCACAAGTCGTGATTTCCTTTGATGAAAATGCAATCCTGCTGTTGCTCTAATTGCATGGCATACTCAACTACTTCGGCCGCATCGCTCCAACCATCTACATAGTCGCCCAAAAAAATGAGTCTATCATTAGTTGTAACAGATGCTTTATCCAACACCTGCTTTAGAGCTATTAGCCCTCCATGTATATCACCTATTACTAAGATGCGTTTCACTAATATATTTCTGCATTATAAAAGTTGAGGAATCAGATTTTTTTAAACAGGAAAATAAAAGTAAATCATCCTTAGCAGGAATGCTAAAAGTTTTTTTAAGGGCAGAAACCCGGTGATAATTATTTATTTAAATTTTTTAGTATCGGGGGGCAGGTGTAAAGTAATGCCAAGATCGTGGTAAGATTTGCACAACTCTTTTATGGAGTTCTCAATTTTTAAGGCGCTGTTTTTAATGATATCATAAAAAATCTGGGTTTCTACAGGTACTTTTTCGGCTTCTAAAAACTCAAGGGCAAGCCCAATATTGGTTAATGGGTTTTTGATTTCATAAAGAATGTCAATCATTCCTAATTCTGCAATTTTACTTTCTTTCATAACGGTAAGGTTTAGCTGAAAATATTATACAAGTACTAAGCCAAATAAAAACCTGGAAGAAAATTAAAAAATATTTTTTAGAAATGCAAGCGGCAAATACGCAGTATATCCACGTAAAAAAACGGGCGTTTACTTCTATTTATTTGTAATTACCTTATCCATTTGATGGCCCAAAATATAGCCGGCAATGGCTCCAATTATTGCACCGCTGATTAATGGCAATGCTTCGGCCCCGCCGCTAAAGTAGCCAATACCTAAGCCTAATATGGCAAATAATATAGCTGCAGCAATGGCTGCCTGTCCTTTCTTTTTTGGCTTTGCGGTAGAAGTGGGATGGGTTTGCTTGTGATGAGGGTGTCTGTTTTTTGACTGAGGCATATTTTATTTATATTTTAATATTATAATAATGGCATTGCTAACGTATATGAATAAACGTTATTTGAAATTATTCATCATAATCTCCGATAGGCGCCCCCGGTGGTACCTGTTTTGTAATATAAGGTTTGGCTGTAAGCCTGTTGGCAATTCTATCGAGCGTTAGTAATAAATATCCTTTAGTTTCAGCGGTAGCGCCTGCCATCTGTTTATCAACTATTTTTTTAATATCATCCAAAGCTTTCAAGATGGCAGCTTTGGTAGCAAATGATATTTCATCGCTTAAAGATACGCCTAAAAGATAAGTAAGCAGTAATTGTTTATTTTGCTGCAAAATCAATCCTTCCATTCCGGCAAGCGGTTTGGCCCTCCAGGTATCATCCATCATTACAGAAATCATTTCATCAATACCTAACCCATTGTTCTCTGCCTGGTACTGTACCATTCTATTCAATCTTTGCGGATTAAATAAAAATGAAAGGGGCATATCTGCTCCATTTTCAGCAATGGTAAGTGGGTCTAAGGCAAGACCGGTGCGCCTTTTAAATAATTCTTTGCTGTAATCATAGCCTGCAGGCCTCGGTGGGATTAGTTTAATAATTTTTTCTGGCAATAATAAAAATTTGGGATCTATACAACTTAGTACTATGTGTAAAGCAGCTAATTGCTCCTGCTTTGTAAGCGCCTGTGTTACTAATTGCCCATCACCTCTTACAGCATAAGAATATTTCATACCGCCTACTTGTTTTGTAACCGCTTCTAATTGGTAGCGGTGAAAGAGATAAACAGGTACAAGGGCATCTTCCAGCATTGACATGGGTGTGCCATTTAAAATATTATTTTCTCCAAATTGTTCCAATGCTTTATTCCTGATTTTAATTACATCCTTTAAAGCATCTACGGGGTTTTTTCCTACATCCCATAAATGTGCCGTGGGGTGTAATCCTGCAGGGTCACGGGCATCCCTATCCGAAATAAATGTAAGGCCCCTGTTAGCTGCATCAGTAATAATATTATTTAATGCCGAAGTTTCGTTGGTGCCTGTTGCAAATTGTGAGTAGCCGTATGCAATAGCAACTTTATCCCAATCGCCTATCTGGTTTGTATATGCATTGCTGATATCAATAGAGCCATTGCTTTGTAAAGTCACCATTGGCGAGGGGTAATCCATTACGCTGGCATTGCCCTGGGTGCTTGCAATATAGTTGTGCATCAGCCCTAAGGTATGGCCTACTTCATGCGCTGCAAGTTGCTTAAGCCTTTGCAGCGCCATGGCCATCATTTTATCATTTGCAGGCGAGAGGCCATTTTTATATGGAGCCAGTAATCCTGAGGCAATCAGGTAATCCTGCCTTACTCTTAAGGAGCCAAGTGTAACATTGCCCTTTATAATTTCGCCGGTACGGGGGTCCACTACAGAAGCACCATAAGACCATCCCCTTGTACTTCTATGCACCCAGTTTATCATATTGTATCTAATGTCCATGGGGTCGGCATCTTCGGGTAAAACTTTTACCTGAAATGCATTTTTAAAACCTGCAGCTTCAAAAGCCTGGCTCCACCATCGGGCACCTTCCAGCAATGCACTCCGTATTGGCTCTGGCGTACCATTGTCAAGATAGTAAACGATGGGCTCTTTCGGCTCACTCACTGCTGCAAGAGGATCTTTCTTTTGTAATCTGTGCCTAATGATAAAATAATTATTAATCGGCTCACTCACCGGTGTGCTGTAATCAAAATAATTTATGGTGAAGTAGCCGCATCTTGCATCAAAACGGCGGGGTATATATTGATTATCCGGTAGCTGTACAAACGAGTGATGCATACGCAGTGTAATTGCATCTGCCGAAGGCGTTACAGACGATACTAAATTACTTTGGCTTGCATCTTTAGTTGTAAAGGTAATGCTGGTTTCTAATTCTGTATTTTTTGGAAAGTCTTTTGTTTGTTGCATATACATGGCACTTCGTGAGAGGTCTATTGAATAATTGCCCTGCCTGCTTTGCTGTAACCTGTTGCTTACCTGCATGGCATCTCTCATTAAAAAAGGGGTTGCATCTACCAGTACTTTATTATCGGTTTGTGCTTCTATGGCAAAGCCCCAAATAACTGATTGGGCAAAGGATTCTTCTACTGCTCGCTTTTCTGCAATATCATTTGTAATGGCCCGGTAATCATAATTGGGTTGAATCATTAAAATTTTATTGCCCGCCCTTGTAAATTTTATGATGCAGGTATTGCCCATGATTCCCCTGTCGAGCCCTATATCATTTGAGCCCAAACCGGATGGCAACGAAGTTTGATACAACAATTCTGAATCCAGTTTATTTATTTCAAGCCAAATCTTACCATTGTTTTCATCCCAATAAAAGTTTAAAAATCCATGATAGGCTTTCAGGTTTTTTGTTTTTTCTTCAATGGTGGGGAGGGTTTGCGATTTTACAAAAATGGGAAGTAGTAAAATAATACAAAACAGTTTTTTCATTGCATCATTAATTTAGTACCCTAAATTTAAGCAAAAAAAAACAGGATAATTTATTGCATAATGTCAATAAACTTTGCCATCAATGCGTTTATCTCCTGCAAAGTTTTTTCATCGCTAATAATATTGTTGTGAATTTTGGTTTGGATAAAAGGGATTCTCAATTGCAGCTGTTCTACCTGCTTTGCTTCTATTACTTTTAAAGTTTCTAATAATGCTGCATGGCCAAATTTTCCATCGGTAGATGCGGTAATGAGTACTGTAGGCTTGCCAGAAAATGAAGAGGAAGAAACAAGCCAGTCTATTGCATTTTTTAAACTGCCCGGTACGCCATGCGCATATTCGGGTGTGCAAATTAAAATACCATCTGATTGCAAAACAAGGTTTCTAAAATGGGTAACGGCTTCCGGCGCTTTTTCTTTATCATCGTCTGGATTGTAATGCGGAAGGGTAGAAATATTGTGCAACAAATTTATCTGTACCTGTTCACTAAAAATTGATGCAATACATTTTATTAACTGGTGATTGCTTGAGTGTTGGCGGGTACTGCCGCATATAGCTAAAATATTTTTTGCTGTGTCATCACTCATCTTGTGTATTTTAAAATAACTGCATTTGTGTAACTGATACAGCAACAGCTTTGGCAGGGTTTATATGGATAGTATTGTCTATTTGATATACCGGAGTTGCTTCATATCTCGATGCTACAATAATGTTTACATCGGCTGCATTTTTTGTAAAAAGATTTTTAACAAGTTCGGGCGAATTATTGTCTTTTGACAGGTGCGATAGCAACAAATGCGTCATAAACGGCGGCCTGTTATTGACAAACACTTCAAGCGCCTGCGTATTGGATAAGTGGCCCAAGCCGCCACGGATGCGGTTTTTCAGTACGTATGGGTAGCGGCCATTTTCAAGCATTTCTTCATCGTAGTTTGCTTCTAAAAAAGCGGCATGGCATTGGCTAAAATAGTTGGTAAGATTTGTACAGGGCTTGCCAATATCTGTAAATACACCAACAGTAATATTGTTGCAGCTAATAATAAAACTGTGTGGGTCTTCGGCATCATGATACTTAGGAAAAGCAGTGATACAAAGGCTTCCGATAGTAATGGGTTGATGAGCCGTAAAGTTTTCAGAAAGATGTTTTATTAACCTTGGGCCATTAGTGGCTGTTGCCCCGGTGATGTACACTTTTAGCAAATATTTATTGGCAAGCGTGGATACACCTTTTATATGGTCGGTATGCTCATGCGAAATAAATATAGCTTTCACTATACTCATAGATAAGCGGAGCGTTTTCATACGCTTTTCTATTTCTCTGCACGATAAGCCGGCATCAATTAATACAGCTTCGGTATTGTTGCCGATATAATAGCAGTTGCCATTGCTGCCCGAGTTTAATGAAGTAATGTAAAGTGACATTTAGATTTGCAAATAAAAACATTTTACCGATTTATTTCCGCTATTCACCTACCTATTTATTTAAACGGCCTATTTACTATTGCCCACAAGGCAAAGTGCTATTAGCTTTGAATAAAATTTAAAACAATGACAGACGAAGAAAAAAATACAAAGATGCATAACAACAGAGCATGGTGGGGCTTTATCTTACTGGTAGTAGGCGCCGTATTGCTTTTGCAAAAAATGGGTTCCCCCTTTCCCGATTGGGTATTTAGCTGGCCCATGATACTGATAGCTGTGGGCTTGCTGGTAGGTATTAGAAAAAAATTTCAGAGCAATGGATGGATTATTCTGGTATTAGTCGGCTGTTATTTTTTGGCAAATGATTTTTTTCCGCAATTAAATGCAGGCCATTATGCCACACCAGTATTGCTGATGGCTATTGGGTTGATATTTATTTTACGGCCGCATAAAAGCAATACCGAAAGTATAAAACGATATGGAGATAATAACAGGTATAATGACTTTGCTACAGGAAGTACACAAGCCTCTGACTATTCAAATGATGATTTTCTTGATATAACAAGTGTATTAGGCGGAACTAAAAAAAATATTTTGTCTAAAAATTTTAAAGGTGGCGATGTTACCAGTTTGCTGGGAGGTACAGAATTAAACTTAAGCCAGGCTGACATTAGCGGCAGAGTAGTGCTGGATATTACCAGCATATTAGGAGGCACAAAATTAATCATCCCGTCTAATTGGAATGTAAAAGCAGAGCTGGTATCAATATTTGGCGGCATTGAAGATAAGCGGCAACTTACCGGTACTATTGACCACAATAAAGTACTGGTATTGAAAGGCACCTCATTTTTGGGAGGGATAGAAATAAAAAGCTATTAAGCAGAAACTCTAAAAAATATTTTATGAAATGGTATCTTGCTAAAGTGGTATTTAGAATTATATGTGGAGATGGGGAGCATGCAGCACAGTTTGATGAACAATTAAGATTGATAGCGGCCACCGACACCCTAAGCGCATTGGAAAAAGCCATTGCCCTGGGTAAAAAAGAGCAGGAAAATTTTATGAATGGTAATCAACAACTGGTACAGTGGAAATTTGTAAATATTTCAGAACTACTGCCTCTCAATAATTTTACAGATGGCGCAGAACTTTATTCCAGTGTGCTGGAAACGCATGACTGTAATGGCTATTTAAAATTTATTGAGCATAAAGCAAAAGGTATTGCGGAAGAAAATCATTTAAGTACTTTACAACAATTGTAAGAATAACTTTGGCACAATCTCCTTTTTTTACGGCTAAATTCACAAAAGCATTTATTGCCTGGTGGATGGTATGGTTTGCAATGCAGGCCATTATACTGTATTGGGGAGGGTTCAGTTGGCGTGTATCCATTGCCGATAGTGCGGTGTTTAATATTCTTACTGCCCTGGGTTGCTGGATGATTGCATTCATGTTTCAGTACTACCTTCCGGGGCAAGAAAGATTTTGGTATATACTTGCCTTAAGTGTGGCCTTAAGCCTCTGTATTGTTTTTATAGGTAAATGGATTTTAATTACCCTTTTAAAAAATGATATTACTTACATAGCGATGCTGCAAAACTGGCTACCCATACGCTTTGGCATTGCCTTATTAATGTTGGGCTGCATGGCCATGATAAGTGTAGTATGGTATGGGTTTATAGATCAGCAGGAAGCAGAAGAAAGAAGAGCTGTAGCAGAAGCTTTGAAAAAAGAAACAGAATTAATAGCATTGAGAAGACAATTGCAACCCCACTTTTTATTCAACAGCTTAAATTCTATAAGTGCAATGGTGGGTACAATGCCCGGCGAAGCAAGAAAGATGATACAACAGTTATCTGATTTTTTGAGAAGTACCATTCATAAAGAAGATGACAGATTTGTATTGCTTTCGGAAGAGCTGACGCACCTGCAGCTTTATTTAGATATTGAAAAAGTAAGATTTGGGCACCGGTTAATTGCTACCATTAATGCAGATGAATTGGCATTACAACAAAAAATGCCTGCTTTGATATTACAACCTTTGGTAGAAAATGCCATTAAGTTTGGCTTGTATGATACTACTGATGCAGTAACAATAACCATTACAGGTATGGCAGAAAACAATCATTTGATGTTAAAGGTATCTAACCCTTTTGACCCTCAAACTGCCATGCCCCAAAAGGGCGAAGGCTTTGGCCTTAACTCAGTAAAACGCAGGCTGTACCTGCTATTTGCCCGAAACGACCTGGTAGAAACCAGTATGACAGATAATATATTTACTACCACCGTAATAATACCACAATAATGAAAGTTGTAATTATAGATGATGAACCTTTAGCAAGAATGCTGGTAAAGGAATATTTGCAGGATTACCCTCAGGTAAAAATAGTAGAGGAATGTGGGGATGGGTTTGAAGGGATTAAAGCCATTCAAAAACATCAACCCTCCCTCATATTTCTTGATATTCAAATGCCCAAAATTACCGGATTTGAAATGCTGGAATTGGTAGAGAATGCTCCGGCTGTAATTTTTACTACTGCATTTGATGAGTATGCCATCAAAGCATTTGAAACCCATGCCATAGATTATTTGCTAAAACCTTTCAACAAGGAGCGCTTTGATAAAGCAATGCAAAAATATTTATCGCAAAATGCAGCTCAGGCAAAAGCAGAAACGCAATTGCTGATAAATTCAGTTGCACCAAATATTGCCGAACAAAGAGTAGTGGTAAAAGATGGTATCAAAATAAAAATCATTCCCCTGCCACAAATACAGTACCTGGAAGCTGCTGATGATTATGTAAAAATTTATACTGCTGACGGTGTGTTTTTAAAAAAGAAGACGATGCAGTTTTTTGAAAACACATTGCCTGCACTACAGTTTGTAAGGATACACAGGTCATACATTGTGTCGCTGCCTTTAATCAATAAAATTGAGCATAATGAAAAAGACAGCTACTTATTACTGCTAACTACAGGAGCTACATTACCGGTAAGCAAATCGGGTTATGCTAAGCTAAAAGAAATATTAGGGCTTTAAAGTATCGCCATACTAAGGAGGTTGCAATTGTTGCAGCCTCTTTTGTTTTACTTAATAAAAAATTATTTTTTCGCTATAAGTTTCATTGGTAGCCATATCAATTATTTTTAAAATATACATACCCTTGCCAAGAGCCGGAGGTTTATTAAATTGTAATTTGCCAGGCCCGTCAATACTGAATAATTGCTGCTTTACCTGCTGGCCTACACTATTTTGCAAAGTAAGTTTATAAGTATGCCTGTTTACAGTGTTGAAATCAATAGTTACTCTTTCGGTAGCGGGGTTGGGGTAAATGCTGAAAATTGTTTTTGCAGTATTGTTTAATACAATCGTTTTGCTGTATTCAAATGTATTGTTGTAACCCAACATTCTGAGCCTGTAATAATTTTTGGTGGCAGGTGGAGAATAATCATAAAAATTATATTGCCCTGCTCCTGTTGCATTTGCTTTAGCATTTACTTTTCCGATTTCAACAAAACTGCCGTTTTCATTTTGCCTTTCAATTACATAATATTTAATATCGGTTTCGGCAGTAGTTTGCCAGTTTAAAATATTATTGTTGTTAGCAGTATGCCCTGTAAAAGAAATTAATTTAACAGGTAAAATAAGAAAATGGCAATCGCCGGATAAGTGAAAAAGAAAACTACGATTTACACAACCCGTATTTACAGAAATATGGCAAACATATACCCCGGTATCTGATGGCAAAAGATCGGGGATAAAAATGCTTGTACCATTACTGATAAAGGTACTGTCTGTTCCGCTATTCTTATATTTATACCATTGGTATGTGGCATTAAAAATGGTATCTACCGATAAAGTAGTGGGGCTAAATAAACAGTCATCTGTTGCTACTATTCCATTCAATACAAGCGGCAAAATACTGGCATCGCCAAGAGTTGCATTACCACAGGCATCTAGCGCCCTTAGGCGGATAAGCGAATAGTTGGAGCCATTGTTAATATTAAAAATGGGGCTGGCTTGCGGGCCGGCTACAATAGATGGTGTGGATGGTACACTTCCAATAATTTCATAAGTAAATGGCCCAACACCATTGCTGGCAATAGCGCTAATACTAAAGCCGCCTGCGTCGCACTGATATGCCGAAGATTTGCTCAGGTTTGGAAACTGGTAGGGTGTGATGGTAACGGTATCATATTTTACAATACCACAACTGTTTTCACTGGAGCTCATGATGTACACACCGGGGCCTAAATCTTTAAATGTATAAAGCGATCCAATTACAATATCAGGCACTAACGCTGGCGCATAAGCGATACCATCTTTTTTAATGATTCTTACTGTTAAAGCTCCAAGGTTGGTAGAAATAGTAGATACAATATCGCCGGAGCCTGTAGCCCAATTGCCACCCGGGCACTTGGCTGCTACTGTGGGGATATGATTAAAATAACTTGCGATGGCGCCAAGAGATATAGAATCTTTACTGCCACAAGCATCTGTAGCAATTATTTTATAGTATAATCCTACTGCTACCGGAGGTATGCTATCAACGGTAATGGGATTGCTACTATAGTTTGTATCTGAAAACAAACTTCCATCTGTTCGGTATATTTTAATATTCACCGGAAAATTGCCCTGGCTCATATTTAATGAAAACTGTGCATATCCCAATGAGCAGGATCTGTTGCTGCTACCGGATAAGTTAGCCTCGGGGCGGTTTTTGGTAAAGCATCTTGTAATGACAGTATCATAACAGGTGTTGGTAATTTTAATGCAATAACTGCCATAAACTAATCCTTTAAATACGCCTTTAGTATTGCAACTCATTAGTACATTAGCCGAATTATAAAGACAATAATTAGGTGTTGTAAGGTTTTCCTGGCCGGTTACAGTTGCTGTAAAAGTGCTGCAATTGGTATTTGATATTGCGATGGCAGCATCTACGGATGGAACCGGTGGAGAAGCGCTAAAGCAAATAGTGAATGTGGTGTCGGGACAACTGTTTCTTGCTTTTACGCAGTAATTGCCATAGGCAAGGCCGGAGAATATGCCTAATTTATTGCAGACAATAAGGCTATCATTGCTATTGTACAAACAATATTGAGCGCCGGTTAGGTTTGCTCCATTTACCATTACATCAAAACTGTTACAGGTTTTATTTTTTACTGTATAGGTTAAATTATTATTAATAACGGGAGGACCTACACTAAAACAACTTATGATGGTAGTGTCAGTACAGGCATCGTGAACAGATACACAATAGCCTCCAAAAGCAAGGCTGTCAAATATACCGGTACCATTGCAGGTAATAAGAGTGCCAAGGCTATCAAATAAGCAATATTGCGGCCCTGTTAAAGAGTCGCCGATAACTACAATGCCAAAATTAGTACAGGTAATATACAAGGGTACAATAGGATGCACACGAGGCGTAGGGCGGGTTACAGTAAAGCAGGTTGTAAAACTTGTATCTCTGCATCCATCTTTTGTTTGAATACAATAATGCCCATAAGGCAACATGGTAAATACTCCTGTACTATCGCAGCTTATTTGTGTGTTGGTAGAATCGAAAAGGCAATAGTAGGGATTGGTAAGCCCTGTTTGCCCGGTAACGGTGGCTGTAAAATCTGTACAGGTTTTATTGCTAATGATTACCTGATCGCTTACAGAAATAGGAGGAGGTACTGCACTAAAGCATCTAGTAATGGTAGTGTCTGTGCAACTATCGTGTGCAGCAATGCAATATTTGCCGTAAGGCAAACCCGTAAACACACCGGTATTGTTGCAGGCAATTTGCACTGCATTGCTATCTAATAAACAATAGCCTGCACCCATAAAATTTAATACACCTGTTACCGATGCGTCAAAACTATTGCAGGTGTAATTATAAGTATTTACAGTAGTGCCAACTGAAGGCACAAGTGATACCGATACTGGCGCTTTTTTAATAGTGCCACAAGCATCTTTTGCTATTACTTCAAAGCTATTATTGCCCTGCAAAGAGAATATAAAATTTGGATCGGAAGACCAGATAGTATCACCAGCGCTGCGTACAATGCCATACGTTAGCCCCGGTATGCCTGCGCCAACCGTACTTATATTTCCCCTGCTGTCAATTACTTTGATATAGCCCGAAGCCGTATCACAACCGGTTTTGGTAAAAGTGTAAGTACTTAGCCACCAGGTATAATTACCAATAGCAATTGTTCTGGTTTGTATGCCGCCACAACTATCCGTCATTCTAATACTATAATTGCCGGCAGATAAGCCGGTAAAAATACCGGTACTGTTGGTAGTGCCTACCCCCATGGGAGAAGGAGCTACAATGCTATAGGCAAAAGGAGAGCGGCCATATTGTTGGCCTGTTACAGTAATGCTTCCATTGTTTCCGTTATCGCAACTAACATCTACCCCTGTTAATGTAAAACGAGGGTCCTG
>JAFDXD010000022.1 GCA_018268135.1 Bacteroidota bacterium | reverse complement strand
TTGCAACCAAGGGTAATGAATAGTTTACCCGGCAATCAAAGCTCTACTTATGCAAAAATGCATGGCAATGAGCCGGGTACTGACCCTTACACAAGGGCTACTTCAGATGTGTATCAGGATCTTTTTAAAGAAGGCTCCTTTATAGGAAAAGGAATTTATGATATAGATGCATTTGAAAACGCCTTAAAAAACAGGTTGCCCGAAAACAGGATTCTAAGCCATGATTTATTAGAAGGTGCGTATGCAAGAGCAGGGCTAGTAACCGATATACAACTGTATGAAGCATACCCGGGAGCATATCTAACGGATATGGCCAGACGCAGCAGGTGGGTACGAGGTGATTGGCAAATAGCATCATGGATAACTCCTTTTGTGCCCGTTTATAATAATGGGTTGAAAAAAAATCCAATATCTGCATTGTCAAAATGGAAAATATTTGATAATCTTAGGCGCAGCGTTGTTCCCATTGCATTGCTCCTTTTACTTTTATATGGATGGGCCATAGCAGGCAACCCTTTGATATGGACGGCTTCGGTACTGTGCATCATTTTTTTACCATCTACATTTGATTTTATTTGGCAATTGCTAAACAAATCGAGTGACATTATTTTTCATCAACATCTAATCTATTGTTGGCGTACACTAAAAAATAATTTATTGCAAAATGCAGTAGAAATTATTTGCCTTCCTTTTACAGCGTACACAAATTTCAAGGCCATCATCATTACCTTATGGCGCATATATTTTTCAGGAAAAAAATTATTACAATGGCAGCCTTTTCAAAATAACATTTACGATCAAAAAAAACTACAGTCCATTTTTAAGCAAATGTGGTTTTCTCCCTTTTTTGCGGTTGTAGCAATTGTGTCCATGCAATTCTTTTTTCCTATTTCAGTTACAACGGCCTCTCCCATTTTGGCAGTATGGATAATTGCACCTTTAATTGCGTGGAGCATCAGCCAATCAGGTTATCAAAATACGGATAGTCTGAATATTGAAGAAAATATTTACCTGCGTAAACTAGCCCGAAGGATATGGCTGTATTTTGAAACCTTTGTTACTGCTTCTGATAATTGGCTTCCGCCGGATAACTACCAGCTAGAGCCCGTTGACAGAGTAGCCAGGCGCACTTCGCCAACAAATATCGGGCTTGCATTGCTTGCCAATATTACTGCCTGGGATTTTGGCTATATCTGTATCACAAATGTAACTGAGCGAATCAGTAAAACATTTGACAGCGTGCAAAAGTTAGAAAAATATAAAGGGCATTTGTACAATTGGTACAATACTGAAACGCTGGAACCCCTGCATCCAAAGTACATTTCTTCGGTAGATAGTGGCAACCTGATGGGCCATTATCTAACTTTAAAACAAGCTCTAATTTCTTTGCCCGGGCAAAAAATAATTACCGCACAGTCTTTTGAAGGGCTATTAGATTCTGTAAGATTACTTTCTGAGAGGATTACATCTACCGGAATAGAAGACATTCAAAAAAATATACAAGAAATAATTAATGGCGGCATAGATGACTTGTATAAAACAAAAAAGTTTCTGGAGGAGCTGCAATCTGGTTTTTCAAAAATATTTGTAACGCCACAGTTTCAATATGAAGATGAGGAAAATGAGATGTGGGCAGAAAAAATATTTACTCAAATAAATGACTTAATAAATGAAATAAATGCTTTTGCTCCCTGGGTATCTCTTAAAGTAGCGCCTTTAAAATTTGAAAAGATATTACCACATTTCACTGCCATTCCCTCTTTGCATCAACTTTCTAAAATAGAGCAATCTTTGTTGAATACCATTATACAAAATTATAGTGATGAAAATTCTTCTTCTGAAACGGAGTGGTTAAATCAATACAGAGATGCAATAACAGAATCAGGCAGAAGGTCAAAAGAATTTTTACTTCGTATAGGCAAGCTCGTTATTATGTGTGATGAATTTGCTAATATGGAATATGATTTTTTATTTGACAAATCTCAGCAACTATTAGCCATTGGGTATAATGTAGAAGAAAACAGGCGTGATAAAAGTTATTATGACTTGCTGGCATCAGAAGCAAGATTAACAACCTTTTCAGCCATTGCTCTTAATAAAATACCACAAGAAAGCTGGTTTGCCCTTGGCAGGCAGCTAACCAATGTGGGTAATCTTCCTATTTTATTATCGTGGAGCGGATCTATGTTTGAATACCTGATGCCGCTGCTTATAATGCCAACTTTTGAAAACACTTTGCTCGATCAAACGAACAAAGCTGTAGTACAAAAGCAAATAGAATATGGCAATAAAAAAAATGTGCCCTGGGGAATTTCAGAATCGGGATACAATTTATTAGATGCTCATCTAAACTGGCAATACCGGGCTTTTGGTGTACCGGGCATAGGGTTTAAACGTGGCCTTGGAGAAGACCTTGTAATATCACCTTACTCCACCATTTTATCATTAATGGTATCTGCTTTGCCTTCTTATCAAAACTTAGTAGTATTACAGGAAAAAGGGTTTAGCGGAAAATTTGGTTTTTATGAAGCGATAGATTACACCAAATCGAGATTACAGCGCAAGCAAAAATTTATGATAATAAAATCTTTCATGTCTCATCACCAGGGCATGAGTCTTTTATCAATTAGTTATTTGCTTCACAATAAGCCAATGCAGCAAAGGTTTTGTAATAATGTACAGGTAAAATCTGCCATGCTTTTATTGCAGGAAAAAATACCAAGAATTACCAATTACTATTCGCCAACTGTACATAGCGGAGATATAAGTGTAACGCCGGGAGGTGATGGCTCTATGAGGGTAATTAACTCTCCATCTACCGGTATTCCGGAAGTGCAACTTTTATCAAATGGAAGATATGATGTGATGATTACCAATGCTGGTGGAGGGTACAGTAAATGGAAAGATTTTGCACTTACCCGTTGGCGTGAGGATGCTACTTGTGATGACTGGGGCACATTTTGCTTCATAAAAGATTTGGAAACAAAACAATTTTGGTCTAATGCTTTTCAGCCTACTTTGCAAAATGAAGCCAATTACGAAGCAGTATTTTCAGAAGGCAGAGCAGAGTTTAGGAGTAAAGACTTTTCTTTTGAAACCCATACCGAAATTGTTGTATCGCCCGAAGATGATATTGAATTAAGACGGATACATATTACCAATAAATCTCGTCGCAAAAAAAAGATTGAAATTACAAGTTATGCAGAAGTGGTATTGGCCAATGCAAAAGCAGATGAGGCACATCCGGCTTTTAGCAACTTGTTT
Source organism: Bacteroidota bacterium (assembly GCA_018268135.1). Lineage (GTDB taxonomy): Bacteria > Bacteroidota > Bacteroidia > Chitinophagales > Chitinophagaceae > Ferruginibacter. The sequence goes on along the minus strand of JAFDXD010000022.1, from coordinate 51,826 downwards.
GTGCAGACAACTTTGCTTAAAGATAAAAATGCAATAATTTGTACCAGGCGGCCCAGGTCTAAAACAGAAAAAACCATTTGCATGTTTCACTTAATGAAAGTGAATAATGCTGAAATAACAAATGTAACTTATGAAACAAATCGAAAAAAATTTATAGGCCGCACCAATAGCATACATAACCCTATTGCAATGAGTAATACTGCTACCGGGCTTAGCAATACCTCAGGCTCTGTATTAGACCCAATTGTTTCCATACAATACCAGGTAGAGATTGCCCCACAAGAAACCATAGTGGCAGATTTAATATTTGGTGCTTCAGATTCACTTGAAAATTGTGAATTTTTATTAGATAAATACCAGGATAGAAACTTAACCAACCGTATTTTAGAATTATCATGGACACATAGCCAGGTGATATTGCGTCAACTAAATGCAATAGAGCCTGATGCCCAATTATACGCAAGCCTTGCAAGCTCAATTTTATTTGTGAATCCTTCTCTGCGAACCGATACAACCATAATGATGAAAAATAATAGGGGTCAATCAGGCTTGTGGGGCTATTCCATATCCGGCGATCTTCCTATTGTGCTTGTACTAATAGAAGATCAGGCAAATTTTGATCTGGTAAGAAAAATGGTTCAGGCCCATACTTACTGGCGGCTAAAAGGCCTGGCAGTGGACCTTGTAATATGGAATGAAGACAACGGCGGATACAGGCAGGTGTTATTAAATCAAATTTTAAGCCTGCTTTCCCCCACTACCGCTGGCGAATTAAGAGATAAACCCGGTGGGGTTTTTGTAAGATCTGCTGATCAAATATCTAATGAAGACAGGATCCTCTTTCAATCTGTAGCAAGAGTAATAATTTCAGACAAGTTAGGAACACTGGAAGAACAAATAAAACAGAGGGGAACCATCAAATCAAACATTCCTATTTTTAGCCCGGTAAAATTTTATCCTTCTGAACTAACATCTATTGACAAACCAACTAATTTGCAACTATCAAATGGCTATGGTGGGTTTTCAGAAAACGGAAAAGAATATATCATCACTACTACTTCCGAAAAGCCAACACCGGCTCCATGGATAAATGTGCTGGCCAATGAAAACTTTGGCAGCATTGTATCTGAAAGTGGGCAATCATACAGTTGGTTTGAAAATGCACATGAATTTAGAATAACGCCCTGGAACAATGACCCTGTAAGCGATTTAAAAGGAGAAGCTTTTTATTTAAGAGATGAAGAAAGTGGCCGGTTTTGGTCGCCAACACCATTGCCCACTCGTGGCAAAACTTTGTACAATACTACCCATGGGTTTGGATATAGTACATTTCATCACAGTGAAGATGGGATTGAATCTACCATTACGATGTATACAGATATTAAAGCACCGGTAAAATTTATTGTATTAAAAATTCGAAGCAATTCATCCCGAACCAGGCGTATATCAGCTACGGGTTATGTAGAATGGGTATTAGGAGATGTACGTTCAAAATCATTGATGCATATAATAACGGAGAAGGATGTACGAAGTGGAGCCATACTGGCACGCAACCCTTACAATACAGAGTTTGAAAACAGAGTTTGTTTTTTTGCAGCAGATGCGCCCAATCATTTTATTACCACCGATCGTACAGAATTTATTGGCAGAAATGGCACCATGGCAAACCCTGAAGCAATGAGCAGAGCAAAACTCTCTGGCAAAAATGGAGCAGGGTTAGATTCCTGTGCTGCTATTCAGGTGGTACTTGAATTGGGAGAAGAAGAAAAGGAAATTATTTTTAGGCTCGGCGCAGGAAAAAATATGGAGGAAGCATTACATACCATTCAAAATTTTGAAGGAAGCAGTGTGGCTAAAGATTCATTTGAAAATGTACAAAAATTTTGGAATAAAACATTGGGGCGGTTGCTGATAAAAACACCAGATATCCCTTTAAATATTATTACTAATGGTTGGCTTACTTATCAAACCCTGGCTTCCAGAATATGGGGCCGAAGCGGCTTTTATCAATCGGGTGGAGCTTTTGGTTACAGAGATCAATTGCAAGATGTATTATCGCTCTTATTAATAGACCCCGCCCAGGCAAAAAAACAAATTTTATTAAATGCCTCACGCCAGTTTGTAGAAGGAGATGTACAACACTGGTGGCATCCGCCTATTGGGCGAGGGGTACGTACTACATGCTCTGATGATTTTTTATGGCTTCCATTTGTTACCTGCCGGTATGTAATTAGTACGGGAGATGAATCTATATTGAATGAAATAGTACCCTATTTAGAAGGCAGAATTTTAAATGCAGGCGAAGAATCATCTTATGACTTACCAATTACATCAGCTAAAAAAGAGAGCATTTACCAACATTGCATAAAAGCAATTGAACATTCTCTAAAATTTGGAGATCATGGCCTGCCCTTAATCGGCTCTGGCGACTGGAATGACGGGATGGATAAAGTAGGTGAAAATGGTAAAGGTGAAAGTGTGTGGCTTGCATTTTTTTTACATTACATTTTGATAAATTTTGCAAACATTGCCGACATAAAAAAAGACAAACCATTTGTTGCAAAATGTAAGAATATTGCTAAAAAACTTAAAGAAAACATCAATAAAAATGCCTGGGATGGCGATTGGTACCGGCGTGCATATTTTGATGATGGCACGCCATTAGGTTCTGCAAAAAATGAATCATGTAAAATAGATTCTATTGCACAAAGCTGGGCAGTAATATCCGGCGCAGGCGAACAAGATAGAAATGCAAAGGCATTAGAGTCGGCCTATACTCACCTGGTACGTAAAAGTGAAAACATCATTCAATTATTTGAGCCACCTTTTGATAAAGGAAATATGAACCCCGGCTATATTAAGGGCTACGTACCGGGCGTAAGAGAAAATGGCGGACAGTACACGCATGCTGCCATTTGGCTCATTATGAGTTTTGCTATTATTGGTAATAAGGAACGTGCCTGGGAACTGTTAAAGATAGTAAACCCGATTAATCATGCTGATGGGGCAGATAAAATTGAAACCTATGTAGTAGAACCTTATGTAATAGCTGCCGACGTGTATGCGGAACCGTTACATAAAAGTATGGGAGGATGGACCTGGTACACCGGAGCTGCCGGATGGATGTATCAACTTATTATAGAAACATTGATAGGTATAAAAAAAGCAGGGAATAAACTATATTTTAAACCATGCATTCCTCATGACTGGCCCTCTGTATCCTTTGTGTACACTTACATAGATACTCCTTATCATATTACTATCATCAATGGCTTGGGGCAAAAAATTATGATTACTTCTAATGGTAAAGAATTTGATTTTTTAGAGCTTGTAAATGATAATGTAACTCACACTGTTGAGGTTAAAATTGTAGAATAAACTTTGTATTACATAAGTAATCGTATGAATAAGTATTTGACGCCGCTATGCAGGAACAAAGAAATACAAAGAATTATTACTGATTACTTTATTTTAATAACTGCGTACACCGGAAAATGATCGGAAGGATAATGCATATTGATGGAGTTATTTAATACAGCAAATTTTGATACAGTAATAGCCGGGATTTTACTAACAAAAATATAATCAATTTTATCCTGCACAGGTTCGCAATATTTAAACCCGTTAAATGTGCCGGCAGGGCCAAAAGGTTTTGAAGTGCAAATATCTTTTGTATCGTTCATTTTGGTTTTTAAATTGGTAATAACATCCGTATTGGGTGCTGTATTAAAATCGCCGGTCAATATTACCGGGAGGTTTGAAGTATTCAGGCTGTCCATCCGTTTTAAAATAAGCTCCAAACCCTTTGCCCGTGCTACTTTTCCGTCATTATCAAGATGAGTATTAAATACCCAGAATTTTTTGCCAGATTTTTTATCTTTAAACAAACCGTAAGTGCAAATCCTGATGTAGGAAGCATCCCATCCTTTAGAAATTGCACCTGGTGTTTCTGATAGCCAAAAGGTATTGGATTGCAATAGTTGAAATTTTGATGCAAGGTAAAAAATTGCGGAAGCTTCCCCTTTATTTACTCCATCTCTTCCAATACCAATATGTTTATATTTATTTAAATTAGTTTCTAAATAATTTACCTGCTGTGGTAATGCCTCCTGCACCCCAAAGAAATCCGGGTCATAAAAACCTATCATACCGGCAAACATTTCTTTTCTATGCTCCCAATCATCTTCTTTATCTGATGCTAGCGCCAGCCGCATATTATAAGTCATTACTTTTAACTGCTGTGCACTTGACAATTTGTTTAATGCAAATACAAAAATGAAAACAACAAATATTTTCTTCATACCATCTTATTTTATTGATAAATTCTTATATAATCAATTTGCATTTCTGCCGGAAAAATTGTGTTATCTACTCCCATTCTCCCACCCCAATTGCCCCCTACTGCGGTATTAATAATGAAAAAGAAATTTTTATCAAATGGCCATTCTTCATAGCCTTTACCACTATTAAAAAATGTAAAGACGGGTATTTTATCAATTAAAAATACAATTCTATCCTTGTTCCAATCTATCCCGTACAGGTGAAAATCTGACTGGCTATTTTTTAAATAAATACCATGTGATTTTTGTGTGCCAATGATATGGTTAAATGATTTAGTATGAATGGTTGTAAATACACTATCAGGATTGTACCCTACATTTTCCATGATATCTATTTCGCCACTTGTGGGCCATTTGCCATACTCAGCATGTGCAGGCATCATCCATATTGCCGGCCATAATCCACGGCCGGTGGGCAATTTGGCCCTTACTTCTATAAGGCCATAAAGCCAGTCTGCCTTTCCTTTAGTTAATATCCTTGCAGAAGTGTAGGATCTATTTTCTTTTTTTTGATTTAATATTTTGATAAATAATTTTCCATCTCTTACTACTGCATTGGTTGTATCTGCCTTTGTATAATATTCTAATTCATTATTACCAAAGCCACCACCTCCGGTATCATAACCCCACTTTGTACTATCTGGCAACCCATTGTAATTAAATTCTTCGCTCCATACAAGTTTGCGGCCATTGTATTTTGAATGTATTTTTTGGGAGCTAGCGCAGCTAACTAAAAAAACAACAATACTAAACAGGAATTTGCTCATACCATCTTGTTATTAAAGATATTAAATTTAGAGCCGCTCAGCCAATACTGAAACGGCTCTTTTCTACATCAACTAAATAAACACTGGTTGGTTTTTTATAGTAAATAATATTTTAAAAATAACCCGGGTTTTGTTTTAATACTCCATTAGACAATGTAACCTGGCTGGGAGGTATTGGCAAATGACCTTTGCGGGCAGTATTCCAATTCATTACATAATTAATGGCGGGTGTATTTTGTCCTGCATTAAAAGTGCCGCCGCCATTGTAATAAGGCCCAACAAGGCTAGATGCATCAATTTCCTGCTTGGCATAAGCCAGGCCATAGCGAAGCAAATCAAAATATCTAACCCCCTCCCCTGCAAGCTCTACTCTTCTTTCGTGCCTGATATTATCAATAGTGGCGGGCCTATCGGCAAGGCCTACACGATTTCGCACCAGATGAAGGTACTGATCTGCCTTTGCCTGATTGACACCAATATTTAACTCTGATGCCATTAACAGTACATCAGAATATCTTAACTCCCTGTTATTTTGCGCCCAGTTGATAGAGTTTAAGCCGGAAGAAGTTAAATACTCAAGGTCGTATTGCGAATATTTGTTATTGAAATAACCGGTATGTTGCCAACCTCTAATAAATGTAGGTGAACCTGCCTGCACAGGAGAGTTAATTATTTTTATGGTTGCTTCCCTTCTTGGGTCTCCGGGTTCAAACTCTTCGTACAATGACTCTGTAGGTATTGCATTGCTAAAGCCTGTAGTGGCTATTCCCCTGGGGCCAAAGTATAACACATTATAATTTCCCTGAGCCTGAAACTGATTGCTGGTACTGCCTGAGAGATAAGCAAGGCTGCTATGATCTACTTCCCACACAGACTCACTTCCCATTTCACCAGATTTTTTCCAAATATCTGAATAGTTTGGTATCAGGCTAAACCCACCCTGAGTAATTATTTCATCAAGGTTTGTTCTAATTTTTGCTGCATCAATTACAGTAGTACCAACCGTTAAATCGGTGCCGTAATATCCCTTGCAAAATAAATAAACACGTGCAAGCATTGCCGATGCCGACCAATAAGTTGCATGGCCTGAGTTAGCTTTCATAGAAGTTTTTGGCAGGTATTGCATGGCCTCTGTAAGGTCTTTTGCAATTTGATTAAAGGTTTCTTGCGGAGCAGCCTGAGGCTGATTATAGTCATTAGGGTTGGTTAAAGGCTTGGTAAGCAACGGCACATTTTCGAACCATCTTACTAAATGAAAATAAAATAATGCTCTTAAAAATTTTGCCTCAGCAGTAGTTTTATTTTTATAATCTACAGAAGCATTTACATTATCAATATTAGCTAAAAACACATTGGCTCTTGCTACTCCCTGAAAATAGATACTCCATACACTGGTGTAAGTGGCATCATTTGCATTAAAGGCAATGTTTGGTGTGTTATCAAAATTATCAATACCTTTTACACCCACTGCATCGCTTGGGCTGCCGCCTCCTGCATAAGCATCGTCTGAAGCTGCCTCTGCCCAACCTACCATGGGAGTATGACCATAATTGATATTACCCCATTGGCACACATGATACACCCCTGCAAGAGCCTGGTCAGCCTGCAACTGTGTTTTAAAAAAATTTGACTCTACAATTGCTGCCGGAGGGTTAAGGTCTAAAAAAGATTTTTTGCAGGCTGGCAATACCAATACAATCAGAATACCTGCAAAAACAAAGATTTTATTAATAGATTTCATAAAAATATTTTTTAAAGTTGATATTATAATTTTACGTTTACTCCAAACCTGAAAACTCTTGACTGTGGGTAAACACCTCTGTCAATGCCAAGCGATAATGGGCTTGTAGCGCCAAGCTCGGGGTCGAAGCCTGTGTATTTGGTAAATGTAAATGCATTGTCAACGGCAAAGTATATACGAAGTCCGCTGATTTTTGCACGGCTAATAATATCGGCTGGAAAATTATACCCAAGTTGTAAAGTTTTTATCCTTGCAAAATTGCCATCTTCAAGATAAAAATCAGAAACGGTTGTAAAGTTTTGTGAACCTGCAGCAAACCTAGGAATATTGGTATTGGTGTTAGTGGGTGTCCACCTGTTAAGCCACTTTAGCGGCAGGTTTGAAATGGCTTTATCAAACCGGTAATTGCCATTAAATACTTTTTGCCCAAACATTCCGATGGTTAAAATATTTAAATCAAAATTTTTGTAGGCAAGGTTTACAGTAAAGCCGGTTATATATTTAGGATTGGGGTCTCCAATATTTACCCTGTCTAAATCACTAATTTTTCCATCATTGTTATTATCAGCAAAAATAAGGTCACCGGGTTTTGCATTGGGTTGTATTTTATTGGTAACATTAGTAACCGGGTTTGTCCAGGTATAAGCATCTATCTGTGCCTGCGATTGAAAAATACCTTTGGTAACATTTCCCCAAAAATATCCAATTGGCTGGCCTACAGCCATCCTGGTGATGCTGCCCATATTTATGTAATTGGCTCCGGCTATCACTTGTGCACTATTGTTAATAGCGATTACTTTATTTACATTATGCGAAATATTAAAAGAGAGGTTTAGCGACAAATCTTTTTTTATGGTAGCATTATAATTTAGCGCCAGCTCTACACCTTTATTTTCTACACTGCCCCCATTTACAAAAGGCGCCGGAAATCCAACAATGATGGGCACATCAGGAGCAATTAAAAGGTCTTTGGTTTTTTTAATGTAATAATCAGCCGTTACAGCAAGTTTGCCTTGCCACAATTCTGCATCCAAACCTATATCTGTTTGCTCACTGGTTTCCCATTTTAAATAAGGGTTCGATATTCTTCCAAGTGAAGCGCCGCTTTGAAAATACTCTACACCACCATTGTTTAAGAAGGTGTATTGCTGGCCGTTAAAGTTGATGGTAGATGCCCATGGGAAAGAGCTTCCAAGGTTTTCATTACCATTTTGCCCCCACGATCCTCTTAATTTTAATAAAGAAACCAAATTTGATTTAAAGAAATTTTCTTTAGAAATTAGCCAGGCAACTGAGGCTGATGGAAAAGTAGCAAAAGGATTATTGCGGCCAAATCTTGATGAACCATCTCTGCGTAATACAGCAGATACAAAATATTTTCCACTGTAATTATAAGCAAGCCTTCCAAAATAAGATGCTAACGATCTTACATCTGCTGTACCAGATATTTGGCTTGAAGTAATATCTGTTGCTACATCTATATAAGCCATGTTGGGATCAATGGGTGATGGATCATTTCTTTGGCCACTCAGGTCTTCATAAAAATATTTGAAAGCCGATTGGCCTATTAATGCTTCAATTTGATGCCTTGAAAATGAGTGTGTATAAGATAATGTGTTCTCTGTTTGCCAGGTAGAGCTTCTTGAAATACTTTTTTTAACAGTAGAGAATGATTGGCCAGAGCCTGCAGATAAAAAATAAATAGGTATTAGCTGATTACTGGTGTTAAAGCTTAAATCAATTCCATAAGTAGATCTAAATTTTAACCCTTTTGCCAGATTAACTTCTCCAAATACATTTCCAAATATTTTTTCTACTCTATTTGTACCATTAATAATTGCTAACTGTGCAGCCGGATTAGGAAAAGTGGCAAGGGGCGAAATACCATACACCTGTGTACCGTTTTTTACAGCATTTACATTGTACAAAGCAAGTTTGGCCGGGTCTGTTTCGTAAAGCGGTGTAATGGGGTCAATGTTTACAGCATTACCAACTACAGAGCCTCCCTGATCGCCATTATCAAATATGGCATTTCTGTTGCTTGATACAAAAGCCATATTGGTACCCACTTTTAAATATTTGGTAGCTTGTGCATCAAGGTTTAGCCTAAAGCTATATCTTTTAAAATCGGATGCCGGGCCACCAATAATACCCTGTTGGTCAAAATAATTGAAGGAGGTGAGATAATTAATTTTATCTGTAGCGCCTGAAATACTAATTTGATGGTTTGTAACAGGGCTGTTGGGATTAAATATTACATTCTGCCAGTCTGTACCATTGCCTAATGCAGATGGATTAGCATAAGGCGGATTGGTACCTGTGGGATTTAAGTTTGTATAACTTTCGTTCATCATAGTGGCATATTGCTCTGCATTCATCAATGGTACTTTTCGCCATGCAGTTTGCAAACCATAGTATCCATCATAAGTAACACTTGGGGCGCCTTTTTTTCCGGTTTTGGTGGTAATCAAAACTACTCCATTGGCTCCTCTCGATCCATAGATGGCAGCAGAAGCAGCATCTTTCAATACATCTATTCTTTCTATATCATTAGGATTAAGGTATTCAATACTTCCTACCGGAAAACCATCTACCAAAAACAGAGGGTCGGGGCTATTATTGGTGCCAGTACCCCTGATACGTATCATTGGCTTATCGCCTGGCTGGCCATTTTGATTTAATATTAAAACCCCGGAAGCATTACCCTGCAAGGCTTGCTCTACCCTGGTAATGGAAAGCTTTTGTATAGTGCCGCTATTTACACTTGCAATGGAAGTAGAAAGATTACTTTTCTTTTGCGTGCCATAACCAACCACTACTATTTGCTCACCACTTGTTACAGATGCCTTTAACGAAATGGCAATATCTGTTTGCCCGTTTAATTGTATTTCTGCAGTTTCATAACTGATATAAGAAATGATTAAAGTGGCATTTGGATTAACATTGATAGTGAATCTGCCATTGGCATCGCACTTTACACCATTGTTGGTGCCCTTTTCTAATATGCTGGCGCCAGCAAGAGGCTGACCATTGGCATCTGTAACTTTACCAGTTATTTGCATTAAATTGATAACTACAGATTGGGGCAATTTAAAAACATCGGGGGCAGTAAATTTTTGCTTTACAATAATGGTATTTTCAGAGATAGTGTAAGTAAGCGGCTGATCTTTAAAACAAGAATCCAATACCGCTTTAATGTTTTCTTTCTTTACATCTATAGAGATGTTTTTTGAACTCTCCAGCGCTTCATCTGCATAAAAAAACTGGTAACCAGTTTGTTTTCTTATTTCTGCAAAAATTTTTTGAAGTGAAATATTTTTTTCATGTAAGGTTACTTTTTGAGCGTAGCCTTTAGCACTTACCTGCAAGCAGGCAGCGATTAATAAAACTGAAGTAAGTTTCATAATCTTAGTTGTTTGAGTTGAAAAACCTGATTTATAAACCAGATTTTTCAAAGAAGCAGTGAAATACATAAATTTGTATTGCCTGCCTTACCGGCAGGTAGGTTTGGGTTAACTAATAAACTATTCTTACAGAGTTGTTTTTTTATTTCTCAAATTTTTACCGGGTTTCGCTGCGAACGAGGCCCGGTTTTTTATTTGATATTTTTTTGTACCCATTAAGGCGGAAATAATATGAGTTTACTTTTTATCATTCAAAATTTTTAAGGGGTTACAATAATGTTATTTCCATCAATTTTAAAATGTACTTCGCCTGTTAATGCCAGTTGGTCAAATATTTTTGACACATTTTCTGTTCTTGACAATTGGCCCGTAAAATGAATATCTGCATTGCCTTTGTATATTACATTTACATTGTACCATCTTGCAATTTGCCTTAGTATTGTTTTTAAATCAGCACTGGTAAATTGAAAACGCCCGTTTTTCCAGGCCACAGCTTCGGCAGTATCTGCATTGCTGATTATTTTTAATTTGCCGGAATTATCAATGCTGGATTGCTGGCCGGGTTTTAAAAATGCATCTTCGGGGTGCTGGTCTGATAAGTGAACAGATACTTTTACTGCGCCTTCTAAAAGTGTAGTCTTTACAAATGATTCATCATCATAAGCATTAATATTAAAATGCGTACCCAATACTTCTACCTGCGATGATGCAGCGTTTACCCTAAAGGGTAAGTCTTTGTTTTTTGCTACTTCAAAATAAGCTTCTCCTGTTATATCAACTTTTCGTTGGCCACCGCCAAACTTTACGGGAAACCGAATAGAAGATGCTGCATTCAACCACACTTTGGTGCCATCCTCCAATATCAGTTGATACTTACCGCCACGGGGAGTAGATATGGTATTGTAAAACATTGCATCATTTTCAGTTACTACTTTTCCATTGATGGTATAAGCGAGTAATCCATTGCTAAGTTTTTGTATGGTAATATTTCCCTGCTTGCCAATAGTGCCATTTGAAGCGCTATCTAAAACTATAGTTGTACCATCGGCAAGGGTAAGCAATGCTTTATTGCCGCCGGGGGCTATGTCATTTACTTTATGCACAATAGTGCTGGCAGTATTTGTATTAATATTACTGTTAGATAATTTTTTATAATAACTAATAAAAAGTACCAACGCAAGTATTAACAAAATGGCGGCAGCGGCCGGCAATTGCCACTTGTATAATGGCTTTACCTCATGCAGTTGGTTGGAATGAATGGTATTTTGCAAACGATTTTTTATGTACTCCGAAATTTCATCCGCATCTTCCCTGTTAATATTATCCACCTCAGCAATATTGTCATCAAAAGAATGGTACCATTCATTTAGAATAGCTTGTTCTTCTTCTGTGGCTGAGCCATCCTGGTATTTTTGGATGAGTGCAAGAATATTTTCAGGTATTGACATATATATAAGTGTATTGGCAAGGCTTTATCACCTATGCTGTTAAAAAATATTTTCTTAAATAAAATTGGACGAAGTAAATTTTAAAACAAAACCAGGCTGCATAAAAAAATGAATGTGCTGCCCAAAAAAGATTTTGCGGCCATTTTTAATTGTTTTAGGGCCTTGTTTAGTTGGTTTTCTACGGTCTTAGGGGCAATATTCATTTTGAGGGCAATTTGTTTTACAGGCAATCCGTCGTTGCGGCTATATTTAAATATAAGTCTGCACTTTTCGGGTAGTTGTTCTACCTCACTTTTTACCAATTCTAATATTCTTTTGTAATGAAGTGTATTCTCTATTTCAGAATCGGCTAAATAAGGCTGCTGTATTGCTTTATAAAGCCTTTCCCTCTCTTTGTTTTTTATTTTTGATAAGGAAATATATTTTACGCTGGTAGCAAGGTAATTTTCTATCTCAATTATTTCGGCGTTAGCCCTGTTTGCCCAAAGGCTTGCAAAAGCATCGTGTACTATGTCTTTTGCCAATTCTATTTCGTTTATTCTATTATATGCAATGGCAAATAATTTGTCCCAATAGCGATTATAAATTTCTGTAAATGCATCCGCATCGCTCTTAATAAGCAATCTCACTAAAGACAAATTATCTGTTTGGCAATACCGATTCATTGTAATGGTTATTAATAAAATTATATAAAATTTTGCAATCTTTAAAAAAACTGTATAAGTAATGTATATTTAGGATTAGCTATTTTGAAGTCAAACCTTTATCCCCAGTAGGTTTTTCTTTATTTACTTTTTGTCTTGTTACAAAAAGTAACAAAAAAATAAAGGCTGCATAAAAAAAAGCGGCCCATCAAAGGCCGCTTTAGTATAATAAAATTATGTAATTAATTACCCACTCCCACACCGGTTCCGCCGCTACTTTGTGTACGTTTATTTTCTTCTTCTGTACCCAATTTTCTTTGGCGGCTTGCTTTTACCTGCGTATTACCAAATCTCCAGTTGAAATTTATTTTAAACTGACGGCTTTCCCAATGCCCGCTTGCAGTACTTATTTGACCGGCAAAGTTGCTGCTACCAGACCACTTCATAGTTTTAAAAATATCGCTTACCGATACTTTTACATTACCCTTACCTTTTAGTATTGTTTTTTGCAAACCGGCATCTACGCTATACATGGCCTTGCTTTTAAATATCCCCTGCCATATTGATGGTGAATTATAAAATCCGCTAAGCTCTCCCTTCCAGCTCTTGCCAAGGTTAAAACCATTTTGCATATAGAAACTATAAGCAAATACATCGAGATTTACTGATCGGCCCGCTGCACCAAAATTTGCTTTGTATTTTGAGTAATAAGAGTTTGAATTTACAAAAAAGCTGTACCATTTATATTGAAACGGATAACTGATATTCAGGCTGATAATATCCTGAGTAGCCAGGTTTTTCTTTGATAGAAAACTTTTACTTACATCAATAGTATCTGGCAAAAGAGTGAAAATATCTTTTACATGACTATAATTAAGTAAAGTATTCAACTTGAATTTATAAGTATAACTAACTCCGTAGCTATTGGTATATTGAGGCTTTAACTGCGTATTGCCTTTCATAAAAGTATAGTCGTTTATTTTAAATTCAAATGGATTTAAATCCTGGTACGCCGGCCTGTCTATTCTTCTGCTGTAAGTAATTCCCCACTGTTTCATTGGATTTTTATTGAATGTAATGGCCGCACTCGGAAAAAAGTCAACATAACTTCTTTGGATTGTAGAATCGTAAGGCACATAACTATTCGAAGAATTATCAAACTTTAACCCGGTAGATCTTCCGTTGGAGTTGGTGTTTTCAACTCTTAGGCCGGCTTGTAAGGTTATGCCTTTTAAAGCCCTGTTATAATTTGCATATACGGCATTAATATTTTCTTTGTACTTAAATATATTGCTTTCGTCTTTATTAAAAATCTCAGCGTTATTGATTACATCGTATTTTTCTAAATCATTTTTGGTAACAACATTGCTAATTTTTCCCCCAAAGCCAAGCCTGCCCTTTTTATAATTTTGCTCGTAATCAACTTTTACTGATGCAATATCAATATCGCTTGGAGAGATGGTATGATAAATATTAGAATTTAATTTTCCTCCATTGGCATCATAATATATATTTGGCTGATACTGGTTGGTTCGCAAGTTGTAAAAGCCATAGTCTGCATCTACATTAAGCTCTTTGCCGCCTGCTATGGCATAGCGATAGTTAAGGTTAAAATTAATATTGTTTCTTTTCAACTCATTATCGCCTGTTGCATACAAAGTTTTTGTAAGGGTATTTGTAGGCAAATAAATAAAGTCCATTGGGCCGGCAGTATTGATAGAGCTGGCAGACAAGTTGCCATTAATAATGGCGCCAATAGTGCTATTTTTATTAATAAAATAATCTACCCCGGTTTTAAAATTATGCGAGCCTTTTATTTTAGATTTTATTTCATTTGCCTGAGAAAACAAAGTATCTCCCTGGTACCTGGATGATACAAAAGCATTGCTATTTAAAGACTGGCTGTAATTGTAATTTCCAAAAATATTGGTTTTTGCATTTCGGTTGTTTAATGAAAAGCCTCCATTGTATTTAGCATAGGTACCAATATTGTAACCTGCGTTTACAGTACCGTTAGTACCAAATGTTTTATTCTTCTTAAGCCTTATATTGATGATGCCAGCGTTACCTGCTGCTTCATACTTTGCAGATGGGTTGGTAATAATTTCTATAGATTCAATTTGTGCAGACTGCATTGTTTTTAAATAATTAGAAAGGTCTGTACCTGTTAAGGGGCTTGGCTTTCCATCAATATAAATTTGCACTCCGTTTTTTCCGGCAAGGCTAATATTATCATCCTTATCAATCATTACTCCGGGTGATTTTCTCAACAGTTCCAAGCCATCATTACCTACAGCATTGATAGTACCTTCTACATTCACTATCATTTTATCTGCTTTCATCTCTACAATTGGTTTTTGAGATGTAACAGTAACAGCGGCCAATTCGGCTGCCATTTTTTTAAGTGTAATATCCGGCAACAAGATATCTTCATTACCTACTGTAAATGCATCCCCATACTTAGGCAAATAGCCCACATGAGTTACTTTAATAATGTATTTACCCTGAGTAATTGTTTCAAACTTAAACCGGCCGTTATCTTTTGTGGCGGCATATTTTACAATAGCCGAGTCATTTGCTTTTAATAGCGAAACCGTTGCCCCATTTGAAAATTTTCCATTTTCTTCTTTCACAACTCCCGAAATATTTTGAGCATTGGCCATCATGCCAATTCCAATACAGGTAATAATCAGATATAACTTTCTCATAAATTTGTTTATAATAATGGACGCAAAAATAACAGCATTGTTACAACTGTAAATTTTTAAAAGCAGTGAGTGGAAAAAAGCAAAAGAAGAGCGGCTACTAAATAGTACAAGCGGCGAGGTATGGATATTGGAAAATTAAGAAGCCAATTTTTAACACAATAAGTTTTTTGATCAAGTATTAAACAACTTTGTTCAGAAAGTCAATGAGCGATTGTTCTGTAGGTATCTCTAATTTTTTTCTTAATCTATACCTGCTTATTTCTACGCCTCTTAATGAAATATTAGCAAGTTGAGCTATTTCTTTTGAAGAAAGATTCAATTGAAGATAGGCGCATATTTTAAGATCATTATTTGTAAGTACCGGAAACCTGGTTTTTAATTTTTTCAGGAACCCATTATTTACTTCATCAAAATGCATTGCAAATTGTTCCCAGTTAGCATCATTTCTTTCAATATCATTTAAAAACTGGATGGCTTTTTTTATATTAAGGTTATTATCTGTACTCTTATAAAGTCTTTGCAATTCTTCTTTTACTTTAGCAAGCGCATCATTTCTTTCTACTAGGTGCATGCTGGCATCTGCCAGTTCTTTGTTTTTAAATTGCACATCATTTGCCAGTTTCTCATTTTGAAGTTTAATAATTTCTTTTTCATTTTTTTCAAGTTCCAGTTGATGAATATATCTTAAACGTGCCTGTTCTTCATCAAATTTCTTCTGTTGTTTTTGGAGTTTATTCTTTTGAAGTTGATTTAAGAGATACAGGAGTATCACAAATAAAATGAAGTATAAAAGCCAGGCCCAATTTGATTTGTACCATGGAGCTTTAATTTCAAACTGATAAGAAACAGTTTCAGATTCATGACCGAGGTTATCATGTGCTTTTACTTTAAACACATATTTTCCATACGTAAGGTTGGTATAATCTTTCTCCGATTTTCCAGACCATGCAGACCATTTTTCATCATAGCCTTCTAAATAATAACTATATTCAATGCTGGTTTGCATACCATACGATGGTGCACTGTATTCAAAATGATAGGAGTTAAAACTACTTGGTAAGGAAATGATATTTTTGTTATCGATTGCAATATGGCCTCCAAATATGATACTATCCTGCTCTCCAATTGCTTTTACTTCTCTTAATAATACCTTCAATTTAATATTGGTTGTTACATACTTTTCATAATTAATATGTATCATCCCTCTTTCCGATCCGATAAAAACATTTTGATTATTGTAAGGATAAATATTTTCAAATCCACTAAGTATTTGCCCGGTTAGTTCAGGGAAATAAGTTATCATGTATGGCTTGCCATTTGACTGATGCGTAAAATCTACCACTCCTGGTTTTTTACCACTACAAAACCATATATTACCATTTTCATCTTCTTTAAGATATCTGATTTCAATTTCACCAAATATTTTATTAAAAAATGGAGAAGGAATAAACTTGTTTGTAGCAGTATCAAATTCATAAACCCCTTTTTCTGTTCCAAATACAACCCGGTTCTTTATTCTAAACACATAATTTCCGAGGGTATTGGGCAATCCATCTTTTTGAGTAAATAATTTAGTAGTATATTTTTTATTATCAGGCGACAACTGTATTTTAAAAATACCCCTGTATGGATGTGAAGACCACACATCATTATTATTGTCAATTGCTAAAAAACGTAAAGACTCAGCAAGCCCATCCAACTTGCCATTATCAATAAATTTTTCATTTTCATAATTGAATAAGTGTAAACCATTATAAGTACCAACCAATATATTTTTAGAAGGATAAACAGAAGAGATTGGTACAAAAAGCCAGGCTCCAATTCCCTGCATTATGGGGATGGCATCATTGCCTTTTATCTCAAAAGCGCCATCATTAAACCCCATTAATAACTGTTGATTTACAATATCAAGCCGCCATACCTGGCCTGCACTGTTTTTAATTTGACTAAATGAACCCTTGCAAAAACTGAAATCTGAATTTTCTTTAGTTAAGTCTACACCATAAGTGCCATCCGAAGTAGCAATATATAGCCTATTATTAAAAATACTTGTAGAATATCCTGAAAGCTCATTAGCACTGTTAGGTCTTATATATTTTATTGCAGAGTTATAGGCAATAAAGCTAATTCCATTGTTTAACCCGGTCCATAGATTTTGGTTTTTATCCAGATAAGTACAGAGTACATTGTTATTTTGAAGCCCTTCAGTATGCGAAATTTTTTGAACAATATTTCCGAAAAAATCCATTATAATACATCCTTCAGATGTAGTTCCCGCCACAAACTCCTTATCATTTATTTTTGCAGAGGTGTAAACCTGATTTAGTTTTAATTCGTTGTTTATTAAATTATTTATTTCGTGAATACTGTCGTTCCTCATTTCAAACAGCCCATTTTTTAAGGTCGTAATGATATAGTCTCCCGGGTTACGCTCTACAATTCCAGATATTAATTTGGAGGAAAAAAAATTTGTATTACCTACAGGAAACCATCCATTGTCCTTATATTCCAATAAGCCTGTAGTTTTGTCCTGAGCAAATAAACGAGATCCTGATTTTTTTAAATACCTCCATTCAGATGTGGTAGGATATACTTTTATACTATTATTTTTCAATTCAAACATCCTGTCTGTGCCTCTAAAAAAAACCGACTCTCCAAATATTTCAATATCCCAAATATCTGCAAATTGGTTTTGAGATTTAGGTATCAGGTAATTTAATGATACATATTTTAGTGAGCCTGTTGAATTAGGGGTAAAATATCCAAATTCATTTTGAGCTCCAACATAAATTCTGTCATTATTATCAATAGCTAAAGATCTTAATATTGTTTTATTAGGTATAGTATATAATTTCCAATAGCTCCCATCATAAGTTAATAATCCATCATTATTGGCAAAATACATAATACCCTTACTATCCTGTTTTATATCCCAGGTTTGCACTGCACCATGATAGTCCTGCTTCGAATAATTAATGATTTGTGGTAAGCCAATAGTATTTTGCCCAAACAGTCCATTTTGAAAAAACAATAAAATGATTATAGCAAAATAAAATTTCATTGGCTAAATATATTAATAAATAAGTGGCAATTTAATGAGCATTTTTCAAAAAAGACACTTTGATGTAGTAATGTAGTAGTCGTTTTTTATTGATAATCAATACAGTAATAATAAATGACGTAGTAAAGAAGTATAAATGTTTAAAGATTTTAGAAACAATCAAATGTAACTTTAGCTTGTTCTTTTACCAGACATTCATCAAAAAAACGATTGCATATGAAAAAAACAGCACTACTATTATGTGCATTTATTGTGTTTGGCGTTAGCCATATCTACGCACAAAGCTTTCAAATTACCGGACATGTAACTTCAAAAAAGAATGAGCCCCTCTCAGGAGCTACAGTATCTGTAAAGGGAGGTTCTTCAGTTACCATTACAGATGCAAATGGGAACTATTCTATTACTATCCCCCAAAAAGGATCCATACTTGTAATTTCTTATACAGGAATGGCGCCTCAGGAGCGGGTGGTAAATTCACGAGGCACTGTTAATTTTATTCTTTCCGGTACCAATACAGCCTTAGAAGAGGTGGTTGTTATTGGATATGGAACACAAAAGAAAAGTGTAGTATCCGGCGCTATATCGAGTGTAAAGGCCGGAGATTTAGACAATCAGCCAATTAACCGGGTTGATCAGTTTTTACAAGGGCGGGCTTCAGGTATTACTGTGGCTGCCAGCTCTGGCCAGCCGGGTTCTGCACTTACGGTAAGGGTTAGGGGCACTACTACTTTGAATGGTGGCAATGACCCACTTTATGTTGTAGATGGTGTACCGGTAGATATAGGAGGAATTGATTACTTAAATCCTTCAGACATTGAATCTATAGAAGTACTAAAAGACGCAGCTTCTGCAGCAATTTATGGAACCAGATCTGCGGCTGGTGTAATATTAGTTACTACTAAAAAAGGAAGAGCCGGTAAAACTGTTATGAGTTATAATGGTTATTACGGCACACAAGCACCTGCAACTAAACTTAATCTTTTAAATGCAAAAGACTATGCAACTCTAAGAAATGAAGCATCAGTAGCCGGCGGTGGTGGTATTGTATTTGCAGACCCTTCTTCTTTAGGCAAAGGCACAGATTGGCAATCTCTAATATTTAATAACAGCGCCAAAATTCAAAACCATGAAATTAGCATCAGCGGTGGAAATGATAAATCAACCTTTTATACTTCATTTGGATTATTTAATCAGGAAGGTATAGTAGGCACTGAAATTTCTCACTACAAGAGATTTAATTTTAGAATGAATGGCACTCATAAAATAAATAACTGGTTAAATGTAGGTGCCAATTTTGGTTATTCGCATATTAAAGGTGTTGGTATTGGTACTTTAAATTCTGAGTATGGCGGTATTTTAAGTTCGGCAGTAAACCTTGACCCTATTACGCCGGTTGTAGTTACCGACCCAACTACACTTAATGCACCTCCTTATTTACCTGATGTAAATAACAGAAATGGCCTTGCAATAGTAAGAGATGCAAAAGGCTACCCTTATGGCATTTCAAGTATTGTATTACAAGAAATGTCGAACCCTTTGGCATACATAAAAACACATTTAGGAAACTTTGGATGGTCTGATAATCTGGTGGGAAATGCTTATGCAGAAATAGAGCCGGTAAAAGGTTTGAAAATCAGAACCAATATTGGAGCAAAATATGCTTTTTATGGTAGTGAAAGTTTTAATCCATATTATTATTACAATACAGTTAATAAAAATACTGATCATAATTCTTTATACTCAGAGAGTAATCGTGCCTTAAATTATACTTGGGAAAATACAGCTTCCTATACTACAGCATTTGGCGAGCATCATGTAACTGCATTAGTTGGTACAGGTGCTTATATTAATAATTATCAAAGTCGTGGACAGGGAACCACATATTACGATTTACCTGTAAATAATTTTGAAGATGCACAGTCAGGCAGATTTACATTGCCGGATAGTGTAAAAAAAGGGTTTACTTACCAAAATTATCCAGACAAATTAAGTTCAGTATATGGAAGAATAATGTATGATTATGCTGAAAAATATTTAATACAGGGTATTATTAGAAGAGATGGTTCTAGTCATTTTGGTAGCAATAATAAATATGGGTATTTTCCAGGTGCTTCAGTAGGATGGGTAGCTTCTAAAGAAGATTTTTGGCCCGAAAATAAAGTTGTAAACTTTCTAAAAATCCGTGGTTCGTATGGCACTACTGGTAATGATAATATTGCCAACTTTGCCTATGTGTCAAGTGTAGCAAATGGCAGAAACTATACATTTGGCACCAATGATAATTACACTTTTGGTAATAGCCCTGCTGCTATTGCAAACCCTGATCTTAAATGGGAACAAACCAGCCAAACGGATATTGGTTTTGATGCAAACCTTCATAACAATTTTAATTTAAGCTTCGATTGGTTTAAGAAAAAAACCAGTGGAATTTTACGCACTATTGATGTACCCTTGTATGTAGGTGTAGGCGGCCCGGTAGGGAATGTAGCAAACATGAATAATACAGGGTATGAAGTAGAACTGGGATATCATCAAACTTTTAATGATGTTAAAGTAGAATTTAAAGGAAATATTTCTCATATAAAAAACAGGGTAACATTTATTACCCAGGATCAAACCTTCTATAAAGGAGCTTCCCTTCAGTCAAGTTCTCTCGAACTAACAAGGGTAGCAGTTGGACAACCAATCGGCGAGTTTTATGGTTATAAAACGCAAGGAATTTTTCAAACCTGGGATGATATAAATAATTATAAAAACAAATCTGGTGGACTAATTCAGCCAAATGCAAAACCCGGAGATTTTCGTTGGGCAGACCTAAATGGTGATGGCGCAATCACTACTGATGATCGCACATATCTTGGCGATCCGACCCCTAGTTGGTCATTTGGTTTCACAGCTAGTGCCTTTTACAAAGGGTTTGATGTAGTACTATTTGGTCAGGGAGCTGCCGGCAATAAGATTTATAATGGACTTCGCAGGCTTGATATTTCAACAGCCAATTATTCTAATAAAGCACTAAGTCGTTGGACTGGGCCGGGTACATCAAATAGTTACCCACGATTATCTATTGATGATCCAAATGGAAACTTCAGCAACCCATCAGATTTTTATCTTGAAAATGGAGATTATTTCAGAATAAAAGTATTTCAGTTAGGTTATACCCTGCCTTCTTCCATTATGGATAAACTTCATTTGCAAAAACTGAGAGTATATGTTAGTGGAAATAATCTAATTACTCTTACTAAATATACAGGCTACGACCCCGAAATTGGTGGAAGCAGTTATGGAATAGACCGTGGATTTTACCCACAAGCCCGTTCATTTACTGCAGGCCTAAACCTAACTTTTTAAATTACAAACACTTTTAAAATGAAAAAATCAATTTTATATACCGCCATTTGCCTGATAGCAATACCTGCGATTTACTCCTGTAAAAAAAGTTTTTTGGATGTAAGCCCAGTAGGCAATGAAACCTCACTTGAATCACAATATTATAAAACAGCAGACCAGGTGTTTAAAGGTCTGGTATCTGTTTACGATCCATTAGGTTCAGAAACCGGCTCTTCCTACTCAAGCAAATTGGGACTACTGGATGTAGCATCTGACGATTGCGCTGCAGGGGGCGCTGCACCTGGGCCAGACCAGGTAAACTGGACTGCATGGGATAAATTTACAGTAAATGAAGCTCAGGGGCCTCAGGGCGATTTATGGGGTAGAAATTATACTGGAATTTACCGGGCTAACTTACTACTAACTAAAATGGATGAAGCGCCAGACCTGACAGCAGCATTAAAAGGGAGATATGCAGCTGAAGCAAAATTTTTACGTGCCTATTATTATTTTGATCTGGTTAGATTATTCAAAAATGTTCCACTTATAACTACACCAATATCCGCTAATGCAATTTATACAGTAGAGCAGGCTAAGCCAGAAGAAGTCTATGCACAAATTGAGAAAGATTTAGGTGATGCAATAGCCGAGCCAAACCTACCCAACACGGTTCCGATTGCTACGGAAGGTGGCAGAATTACAAAAGGTGCCGCAAAAGCACTTCTGGGAAAAGTATATTTGTATGAAGAAAAATGGGCAAATGCTGCAGCTCAATTTGCAGATGTAAATGGTACACCTGGTGGCACAAGCACTTATGGATATCATTTATTGGCTAATTTCCCCGATATTTTTAAGCCCACTAATAAATTCAATACCGAATCAATATTTGAAATAGTACATACAAACAAAGCCCAACAAGACTGGGGTTCGTGGGGAGCATTTGAAGGAAATGTATGGGTGCAAATGATTGGTGCCAGAGGTTATAATGGTCCAGTTTATGCTTCTGGTTGGGGTTTTTGCCCATTAACCAGTTCTTTAGTAAATGTACTTAAAAACGATCCCCGATACCCTTACACTTGTGCAAATATTGATAGCATTTCTTTAGCAAGTCCTATTGACCCCGGCACTGGCAAACACACAGTTACTTACGAAGCAGGTGCAGATAACACAGGATTTTTTATTGAAAAATATGCTCCTAAAATTGCCTACAAAACACCACTACTTGGGCTTACAGAATTGAATTATAATTTAGACTATATAGAAATTCGCCTTGCAGATACTTACTTAATGGAAGCAGAAGCATTGATTCATTCAGGCAGCAATGCTGCAAGAGCTCAGGCTTTGTTAGATGCTGTAAGGTCAAGAGTAGGCTTACCTTCTGTACCAGCTACGCTTGAAAATATCTATACAGAAAGGAGATTAGAATTAGCAACGGAAGGCCATCGATTCTTTGACTTGGTAAGATGGGGCAAAGCCTCAGCAAATATTCCTGGTTTTGTAGCAGGTAAAAATGAGCTACTGCCAATCCCAATAGGTGATTTGAATGGTACAAAACTTAAACAAAATCCAGGATATAATTAAACATTCATTAATTCAAAAAAAATATATCATGACAACTAAACTTAAAAATATTTTAGGTGTTTTGGCAATACTGTTCATGCTTTCAAGTTGTAAAAAAACTACCTATTCTTTAGGCGACCTTACGCCGCCAGCCAATGTTTCTATTACTGCAGTACCTGTAGGGAAGGATGCAACCCACCCCAATGGAGATGGCTCAGGAGATGTTAAGATAACAGTAACTTCAGACTATGCCCTTTCGTATAAAATACAATACGATGCCAGTGGTACCCCTGAGTACGTTCCTACAGGTACTACTGTTCATAAATATACAGATATTGGTACTTCTACTCATACCATCAAAGCAATTGTATATGGCAAGGGCGCAACCTCTACATCTGCAACTAAAGATGTAACTGTACAATTTGATTATGTTCCAGACCCGGCAATAGTAAATAACCTTACTGCTGATGCTTCAAAAACATGGGTAGTAGATAAAAGTATTCCCGGGCATTTTGGAGTAGGCCCCTGGTCCGGATCTTCTAATCCGGATTGGTGGCAGGCAGGAGTAAATGAAAAAGTAGCCTGCTGCAATTGTTTTTATACCGCTCAATTTAAATTCATAAAAAATTCTGCCACTACCTTTTCTTTATCTGTAACTACACCCGATGGCGCCTTTACTAAAACCGGTGCACTTACTACACTTCCTGGTATCCCATCATCAGGTGGAGAGGGTTGTTATAACTATGGTGGCGGTAACTCATCTTTTTCTTTTTTACCAGCTACTTCAGGCATTGCAAGCTCTACGCATACAACAATTAACCTTGCAGGCAATGATACCTTTATTGGCTATGGTGCTGTATTAAAATCTTATGAGATTCTTAGTATTTCTTCTACAGCTATGTACCTAAGAGTACAAGGTACCGAAACAGGAAACGCATGGTATATAAAATTAAAAGCAATCTAATAATGTAAAATAATGTAGCCCGAAATATTCTTGAAAAATAATTCGGGCTGCATAAAATAAACTGGCTATGAAAAAACTTATTCAGGGATTTATTTTATACACTTTGCTGATGGGTGCATCATGCAGTAAAAAGTCAGATGCAACCGGTACAGGAAATTTACCTCCCTATGTACCTCCTACCTCTCACCCTCCGGTAGATAGCGGATGGGCATTTGAAAGTACACCGGTATTTTCTGAAGAATTTAATTATACAGGTTTACCAGATCCAAATAAATGGGGGTATGATTTGGGTGGAACAGGATGGGGAAATCATGAATTAGAAAATTATACAAACTCAATAAACAATGCAAGTGTTGCCAATGGTGTACTTAGTATTAAAGCAATAAACGAATCTTCGGGTGGTATGAATTATAGTTCTGCAAGGTTACTGTCAAAAGGTACAGGCGATTTTTTATATGGAAGAGTAGAAGTTTGTGCAAAATTACCAACTGGCAAGGGCGCCTGGCCTGCAATATGGATGTTGCCTTCCGGCACATGGGCTTATGGCAATTGGCCTGCTTCCGGCGAAATTGATATAATGGAGCAAGTTGGTTTTGACCCTTTTAATATTCATTTTAGCGCACATACTAAAGCCTTTAACTGGGTGTTAAATACTCAAAAAACATCCATTGTAAATATTCCTTCTGCCACTTCTGCATTTCATAAATATCGGTTAGACTGGACACCCTATGCCCTTAGAGGTTACTATGATGATGTACTTATTTTCACCTTTGTAAATGATGGCAACGGTTTTCAGGATTGGCCTTTTGATAAACCTTTTCATTTACTCCTAAACCTTGCAATAGGTGGTGATTGGGGCGGACAACAGGGAGTAGATAATAGCATTTTTCCAATTTCGATGGATGTAGATTATGTAAGAATTTACAAAATAATAAGATAGTTTTTTTGTTTGCAGGTTAAGGGTAGATATACAAGGATCTACCCTTTTTATACAACACATTTATTACAAATATCATTTTTAATGCGATTTTTTCTTTGCTTTATTTTTTTACTTGCTCAACTACACAGCATTGGTCAGGGTTATTTGAAAGTAAATGGGCAGTATGTAGAAAATAAGAATGGTGCTATCCTTTTAAAAGGAATTGGTTTGGGAGGATGGATGTTGCAAGAACCCTATATGCTTCAACTTGGTAATATTGTAAAAGCCCAATACGATCTTAAAAATAAAATAACTGAATTAGTCGGAAAGAAAACAATGGAAAAGTTTTATGATACCTGGTTATCCAATCAATGTACAAAAGCTGATATTGACTCAATTGCATCATGGGGATTTAATTCTATACGCTTACCTCTTCATTATAATTTATTTACACTACCCATTGAAAAAGAATCAGTACCTGGAAAAAACACATGGCTAAAAAAAGGTTTTCAACTTACTGACAGCATTTTAAGTTGGTGTAAGGCAAATCACCTTTACTTAATTCTTGATTTGCATGCCGCTCCCGGAGGGCAGGGTAATGATGCCCCTATTGCTGACAGAGATTTCTCTAAACCTTCACTTTGGGATGATGCAAAAAATAAACAGAAAACTATTGCACTCTGGAAAAAAATTGCAACTCGATATGCTAATGAAGAATGGATTGGTGGTTATGACATTTTGAATGAACCTAATTGGGGATTTGAAGATGCAAAAGACCTTCATGGCATCAATGAAAAATTGAATACGCCACTAAAAAAATTATTAATTGATATCAGCTCTGCTATCAGGCAGGTTGATAAAAACCATATCATTATTATTGAAGGAAATGGCTGGGGTAATAATTACAATGGAATTTTTCCACTTTGGGATAACAATATGATAATAAGCTTTCACAAATATTGGAACTTCAATGACAATGCTTCCATCCAAACATTTTTAGATTACAGGCAGCAATACAATGTTCCAATATGGCTGGGCGAAACAGGCGAAAACTCAAACGCCTGGTTTACCAGCATGGTACAACTTTGCGAAAAAAATTTGATAGGTTGGTGTATGTGGCCGCTAAAAAAATCAGGAATTAACAACCCCATGCAGGTAAAAATTAATAAAGGGTTTGAGCAAATAATAAATTACTGGAGTGGAAAGGGCAAAAAACCATCTAAAGGGCAAGCTACAGAAGGCCTTTTACAATTTGCAAAAAATACAAAGGCAGAAAATAATATCATACAACGAGATGTAGTAGACGCCATAATTAGGCAGGGAAAAAGTGAAACTGCCTTGCCATTTTCTAAAAACATTATTACCTCACATTCTATTGTATATGCTGTAAATTATGATTTGGGTAGAAGCAGTATTGCTTATAGTGATAAAGACTCAGCCGATTATTGGGTATCTACATCTACAAAAACTACTTGGAATGCAGGTGGTCAATATAGAAATGACGGAGTAGATATAAAAACCTGCACAGACAGTATTACAAATGGGTACAATGTAGCCTGGATAAACCCCGGCGAATGGCTGCAATACACTTTATATTTTGAAAATGAATGCAGATATGATATTAACTTTCGCTATGCAACAAATGAAAAGCAGGGCGAAATACAATTAATGATTAATAATAAATTATACAGTAATAAATATATTCTTCCCATTACCAAAAATAAAAACTCATGGAAGACAACTGCTATTACAGATTTACAATTTAATAAAGGATGGAATACCTTGAAAGTGATAGCAAATAAGGGTGGCTATCAATTTAACTATATGCAATTTATCCCTGTAAATAATTAAAAAGATAATTAATCACATTTGAATAAACATTATTAAAAAAGAAAAACCACTTTATACATGAACAAAAAAGCATTACCAATCTTATGCTGCTTATTTTTTACTTTGCATACTATGGCGCAACAACCATTTGATACGTCATCTGCTATTTCTAACCTCATCAGTCAGATGACCTTGCAGGAAAAAGTGAATATGATACATGCCAGCTCTTCTTTTACCTCTGGTGCTGTACCACGGTTAGGCATACCCGAATTTACCAGCTCTGATGGGCCACATGGTGTAAGGCCCGAGCATGGGCGTGGTTGGGACCTTACCAATAATACCGCCGACTCAGGTACGTATTTGCCTACAGGTGTTTGCCTTGCCGCCACCTGGAACCCACAGTTGGGTGTAGAATATGGAAAGGTATTGGGCAGCGAAGCTAAATACCGGCATAAAAATGTAATCCTTGGCCCCGGTATCAATATTATTCGCACTCCACTTAATGGCAGAAATTTTGAATACCAAAGTGAAGATCCTTTCCTCGTTTCTAAAATGGCTGTAGGATATATTAAAGGTGTACAATCGCAGGGAGTTTCCGCTTGTGTAAAACATTTTGCAGCCAATAACCAGGAAATAAACAGGCATACTATCAATGTACTGATGAGCGAAAGAGCATTGAGAGAAATATATTTACCCGGCTTTAAAGCTGCCGTACAAGAGGCAGGAGTAAATACAATAATGGCATCTTACAATAAATTTCGTGGGGAGTGGGCTTCGCAAAATAATTATTTACTAAATCAGGTATTAAAAAAAGAGTGGAATTTTAAGGGAGTTGTAATAAGTGATTGGGATGCAGTAACCAGTACTTCAGAGGCGCTTTGGAATGGACTTGACATTGAAATGGGAACCGATTTACACATGCTGCCAAACCCTGATTACAGCAAATTTTATTTGGGCGACACTGTGATATCCCTCGTAAAATCAGGAAAAATACCCGAGTATCTCATTAATGATAAAGTACGAAGAATTCTTTATGTAATGTTTAAAACCAACATGATTAATGGCACTACCGATAAAGGTGAATACAATACAAAAGAACATCAGCTTACAGCTCTAAAAGTAGCTGAAGAAGGTATTGTACTTTTAAAAAACCAACATAACATTTTACCTCTTAATGCAAAGAAAATAAAATCTATTGCAGTAATTGGATTGAATGCCAATAGAAAACAATCAATGGGCGGAGGCAGTTCGCAAGTAAGAGCATTTTATGAAATAACTCCACTGGAAGGGCTGCAAAGTATTGCAGGCAATAAAGTAAAAATTAATTATGCCCAGGGTTATGAAATAAAAAGAAACGCAATCGCCAATCAATCATTAATAGAGGAAGCTGTAAAAGCTGCAAAAAATTCGGACGTTGCCATCATTGTAGGCGGATGGACACATGGATATGATTACAATAATTGGAAAGATAATGCCTATGATGCAGAAGATGTGGACAAACCAAATATGGATATGCCATTTGGACAAAATGAATTAATTAAAGCAGTGGTAAAAGCTAATCCAAAAACCATTGTTGTGCTAATGGGTGGAGGCCCCATTGATATGACGCAATGGATAGACGAAACAGCTTCTGTTATTCAAAACTGGTATGCAGGTATGGAAGGTGGCACAGCACTTGCAAAAATTATTTTTGGAGAAGTGAATCCATCCGGAAAACTTCCCATGAGTTTTCCTAAAAAATTAGAAGATAACCCAAGTTATGTGCTGGGCGAATATCCCGGTGATGGAAATAATGTACATTATTATGATGACATTTATGTGGGATACCGCTATTACGATACTTATAAAGTAGAGCCTCAGTTTGCATTTGGTCATGGCCTCTCTTACAGTAATTTTGAATATAGCAACCTTCAATTATCTTCAGAAGGCAACAATGCAAAAGCCACTTTTACCATAAAAAATACGAGCAAAATAGCTGGTGCAGAAATTGCAGAATTGTATATCCACCAGGAAAAATCTTTGTTGCCAAGGCCGCTAAAAGAATTAAAAGGATTTGAAAAAGTAAACTTGCAACCCGGCGAGCAAAAAACCATTAGCATTCCACTCAACCAAAACTCCTTTCAATATTTTAATGATGTAAAAAATGAATGGGAAATGGAACCGGGCGTTTTTGATATATTAATTGGCAGCTCTTCCAGAGATATTAAATTAAATGGCAAAATAAAAATGTAGGTAAAATGCTAATCAGAAATACAAATAATTTATTACTCTTTTTTTTACTAAGTTGCCTATCTGCATTGGGTTGTAAAAAAAACAGTACAGATACCGGCTCTACCCCATTGCCTACTTTACCCCCCATTGTTAATCCCCTTGGCCCACAGGTAGATTACTGGATTACTACATCAGACAAAAATAGTTTGATTGCCCAGCAACAGAGCCTTTCCTTTGACAGCATACCCAATTCTTATGCAAATATATCGGTTGACAGTACCCAACTTTTTCAAACGATAGATGGGTTTGGGTACACACTTACACAGGCAAGCGCCATCGTAATGAATCAAATGGACCCAACCGCCAAAAACAATTTACTTACAGAATTATTTGGGAATAATCAAAATAGTATTGGCATTAGTTATCTTCGAATAGCCATTGGCGCTAGTGATTTAAGCAGTTCTGTTTATTCTTATGATGATGTACCTGCCGGCACTACTGATGTTTCGCTTTCGCATTTTACATTAGGAAACGATTTAAATGAAATGGTTCCTTTACTTCAAAAAATTTTAAGTATCAACCCTTCTATTAAAATTTTAGCAACTCCATGGTCTGCGCCTGTTTGGATGAAGGATAACAACAGCTCTATCGGAGGCAGCCTTAGTGCAACGTATTATAATGTATATGCAAATTATTTTGTAAAATATATACAGGCAATGAAAGCACAAGGCATTTCCATAGATGCCATTACTCCGCAAAATGAACCACTCAATGCACAAAATAACCCCAGCATGATTATGAGTGCTTCTCAACAGGCAGATTTTATAAAAAACAATCTTGGGCCCGCCTTTGCAGCATCAAATATTAAAACAAAAATAATTGTGTACGATCACAACCTTGATGTATTATCTTATCCCATAGATATTCTGCAGGATGCTGCTGCCAATCTTTTTGTAGATGGTTCAGCTTTTCATTTATATGGAGGTTTCATTTCAGGAATGACAACAGTACACAATGCTTTTCCTCAGAAGAATGTATACTTTACCGAGCAATGGACTTCATCAGGAGGTAATTTTGGAAACGACTTAATATGGCACGTAAAAAATGTAGTGATAGGCTCCATGCAAAATTGGAGTAAAATAGCCCTCGATTGGAATCTTGCCAATGACCCCAGCTTTGGCCCACACACTAATGGCGGTTGCAATACCTGCATGGGTGCATTAACTATTGATGGCAATATAGTAGTTCGCAATGTAGCTTACTATATTATTGCACATGCTTCAAAATTTGTACCGGCAGGTTCTGTAAGAATTGCAAGTAATAGTATTGGAAATTTACAAACAGTGGCTTTTTTAAGGCCTGATCATAAAAAAGTATTATTGATAGTGAATGATGAAAGTTCGGCACAGGTATTTAATATAAAATTTAATCATAAATGGATAACAGCCACTTTACAAAAAGGAACAGTTGCAAGTTTTGTATGGTAAATCGTTTTCATAAGTAAATTCTCATTGATTTCATTAAAAAGCAAAATGGTTTTAGGGTTTTTATTATAAGTAAGAAAAATCAATGCTATTTTTACATTAAACTAATTGATTGAATCAATATATTAAAATACTCTGCTTACTGGTATTAGCGTTTATTCGTAATAGTGATATAAAAGCCCAACTATGCCAGGGCAGCCTAGGAGACCCAATTGTAAATATAACCTTTGGCTCAGGGTCCAACCCCGGCGCACCTTTAGCCGCAGCTACTACCAATTACCAATACAAGGGCGCCGATTGCCCTCAAGATGGTTTTTACACCGTAAGCAATAGTACATCCGGTTGTTTTGGTGGAAATTGGTTTACATTAAATTCAGACCATACCGGCGACCCCAACGGATATTTTATGTTAGTGAATGCATCCTATCAGCCAAGTGAATTTTATTTAGATACGGTAAAAGGATTATGCGGAGGCACTACTTATGAATTTGCAGCATGGGTAGTTAATATGATAAACCCGGCTAAAGCCCCCGGAAGTATAGAGCCAAATCTAACTTTTAGTATTGAAACCAATATAGATACGGTTACATATAATACCAATAATATCCCTGCCAGTTCTACTCCTACCTGGAAACAGTATGGTTTCTTTTTTAAAACCCCACCTTCTGTTACAAGTGTAGTGCTAAGAATAAAAAATAATGCCCCCGGCGGAAATGGTAATGACCTTGGGCTTGATGATATTACATTTAGGCCATGTGGGCCAAAATTAGATCCTTCTATTATTGGTATTTCCAGCACGGTGGCTTCTGTTTGCGAGGGCACAGCAAAATCATTTACCTTTTCATGTTCAGTATCTGCAGGATTTAATAATCCTACCTATCAATGGCAACAATATGCTTCAGGTAATTGGACAGATATAGCAGGTGCAAATTCTACCAACCTTGTACGCAACATACTTACAACTACTCCTGCAGGAAGCTATCAATTCAGGCTTACAGCGGCTGAGGCGGGCAATCTTTCATCTGCACAATGCAGGGTTGCATCGCAGCCAGTAACTATACAGGTAAATAAAAACCCAACTACTTCTGTGGTAAATAATGGCCCTGTATGCAGCGGTGGTATTTTACAATTAACGGCAACAGGCGGCATTCAATATACATGGGCGGGGGTAAATAATTTTATGGATTCAATTGCGGCGCCCATGCTTGGTAATATTACTGCTGCAAATGCAGGTAAATATGTAGTAACAGTAAAGAACGCAGCAGGTTGTATTCACAAAGATTCCACCATAGTAGTAGTAAATCCAAGCCCTACTGCAGTTGCATTACCTTCTGCCTCTTCTCTCTGCCTGGGTGATAGTGTACAATTAAAAGCAAGTGGAGGTAATAAGTATCAATGGTATCCGGCTACGTACTTATCATCAGATACCATTGCAAATCCATTTGCAACACCACCTGTAGCTACTACTTACCAGGTACAGGTGAGCAATCAGTATATGTGTAAAGATACAGCCACTATCAATCTGGTAGTAATGTATAAACCCACAGCCGATGCTGGCCCCGACCTTTCAATCATGTCAGGCAACTCAGTTATTTTACAAGCAAATGCTACGGGTACAAGCCTTATGTACAACTGGGTAAATGCTACCGCAATTAATGATCCCCATTTATTAAGGCCCACAGTAAACCCTACTACAGATACCAGGTATATTTTAAATGTAACCTCTGCCAATGGATGTGGAAGTGCACAGGATACCATGAATATAAAAGTATATGCAGCCGTATATGTACCAAATGCGTTTACCCCTAATGGTGATGGCATTAATGATACCTGGAATATACCCGCTCTTAATGCCTATAATAATTTTGATGTGTATGTTTATAATCGCTATGGGCAGCTCGTATATAGAAACAGCAATATTAACAAGCCCTGGGATGGCAATTATAAAGGAAAAAAAGCTCCCATGGGAGCTTATACTTATATTATAGATTTAAAAATCGGGAATGGGCTTGGCAAACTTACCGGCACAGTTTTGCTAATACGTTAAAGTAATTTTCTACTTTGTATTTCATATTCTTTGTTACCAAAATACAGTGTACAAAGCAGCTAATACTCCGCAAACTATAAGGGCTCCTACAACAAAAGAAGTGTTCATCTTAAACATTTTCTTATCAATTTCCAGCCCATGTGGTATTACTCCTTTTTTATTTTCATAAAGGCTTATCAATACCATACCAATAATGCATATACCAAATACAATTCCCATCCTGTCTATAAATGGTATTTCATAAATACCATCTGCATTGGCTTTAGAAAAACCAATTGAAGAAAGAAATGAAAGGTTCATGATACCTGGTAAAAATTTAAAGAAAATAGAAAAAATAAAACCGCCGATGGTAGCAAAAAGTGCGGCACTTGAAGTAGTTTTTTTCCAAAAGAAGCCCAGGATAAACATGGCAAAGATACCGGGAGACACAAAGCCGGTATATTCCTGAATGTATTGAAAGCCTCCCTTTTTATCTATCCCCATTAATGGAGCAATAATAATGGCAATAATCATTGCAACGATTACTGTAATTTTTCCAATGCGAACCATCTTTTTTTCATCAGCCTCTTTGTCAACTAATTTTTTATATACATCCAGGGTAAAAATGGTAGAGATACTATTTGCTTTACCTGCAAGCGAAGCTACTACTGCCGCTGTTAGTGCAGCAAATGAAAGGCCTTTTAATCCCGCGGGCAAAAGATTAAGCAATACCGGGTAAGCTTTATCAGGATTTACTTCACCTGCCTGCATCATAGTGGCCTGAAAATCGCCCTGCTGGTGCAATACATAAGCAGCAATACCCGGAAGTACCACTAATACAGGCATTAATAATTTTAAGAATGCAGCAAATAAAATTCCGCCTCTTGCAGTTTTAAGATCGGCGCCAAGCGCCCTTTGAGTAATGTATTGATTGCAACCCCAGTAATTTAAGTTCACTATCCACATACCGCCAATGAGTACAGAGAGGCCGGGCAAATCCATATAATTTGGATTGTCCCTGCTAAATATCATGTGGAAATGATCATTGGCTTGCTGCGTCATTATTTTAAAACCATGCACAACGCCGGCGCCTCCAAATTTTTCTGAAACAAGATTTAAAGCAATATAGGTAGTAACAAGCCCTCCTAATATTAAAAAGAAAACCTGTATTACATCCGTATAGCCTATCACCTTCATTCCACCAAGCGTAATGAAAATGGCAAAAATGGCGAGTAGATACATACACAATGTGAGGTTTAGCCCCGAAATACTGGTAATTGCTAATGCGCCTAAGTATAAAATAGAAGTAAGATTTACCACCACATAAAGCAGCAACCAAAACACAGCCATAATTAATGCAACCTTACCATTGTACCGCTTGCTCAAAAACTGCGGCATGGTATAAATTTTATTTTTTAAATATACCGGAATAAAAAATATGGCAACTATCAATAATGTTGCAGCGCCCATCCACTCGTAAGTAGAAATTGCAAGCCCCATTTTAAAACCACTACCACTCATACCAATAAACTGCTCCGCAGAAATATTAGATGCAATTAATGATGCGCCAATAGCCCACCAGGTTAATGATCCCTCTGCCAAAAAATAATCATGAGAGGCAGATACAGCATCTTTCTTTTTGCGGCGATAAACCCAGTAGCCATAACTGGCCACAACTAAAAAGTAAAAAAGAAATACCAGGTAATCTTTGGTTTGCAGGTTGTTCATACAGCTTTATTTTAGTAATGAGTTCAAATGTATAATTTTAAAAGATAGCAAGCTACATGCTTTAAAAAATTTACTAAAATACATAAGCAACCATCTTTTTATTTAAATTTTTGGGATTTTCTTTAAAAATAAGTAATTAAAAGGAAAATCATTCATTATAAATATGCAAGGAAAAATGGCTGGAAAATAAAAAACCCCACAAACAATGTGGGGCTACCTGTGGGAGTTGACGGGGTCGAACCGCCGACCCTCTGCTTGTAAGGCAGATGCTCTAAACCAACTGAGCTAAACTCCCTTCCGATTTCGGACGGCAAAGATAAGGGTAAAATAATTTCTGCAAAATATTTAAAGAATTTTATTTCATCTTTTTACAATTTTGTAATTTTAGCCCGTCAAAATGCCACATTTTAATACATATAATCCATCTGAAGCACCAACAGAAGAAATAGATGTGCTTTTAGACGAAGGCCTATCTTATTCCCTTGTAGTTTGGAATGATGATGTAAATACATTTGACTGGGTAATTGAAACCCTGATTGATATTTGCGACCATACTGAAATACAGGCAGAACAATGTGCTATGTTAATTCATACCAAAGGAAAATATGCGGTAAAAAATGGCAGTTTTGAAATTCTTAAGCCTAAATGTGATGCCATTACTGATAGAAATATTGGTGCAACCATAGAGACTTTTTCAAATTAATACTTTCCTTTACATTTCTTTCTTAAGCATTTTTTAAAAGATTATAGGATATAAAATCTTCGTGTACCCATATACGTTAAAAGCTGTCAATTGCTAAAATTTTCACAAAGCAATTATCATTCAAAATATTAAAGCGGCATTATAGATAGCTTTGCAAAACAAAAAATTTAACCTTTTATGAAAAAAGTAATCTTTAGCGCCATTATTTTGGCATCAACAGCCCTTGGGGCAAAAGCACAAACCGGAAGTGTATTAGTAGGCGGTGATGTAGATTTTAAGTCAATTACAACCCCATCCGGCTCTAATGATATTAAGCAAAATATCATTTCATTTAATCCTACCATCGGGTACCAGTTTACTGACCACATCACAGCAGGTATTACCGGTGCAGTAAGTTCTGACAAAACTACGCAGGGGAATGTAGAAAATAAAATTACAGGTTTAAGCGGAGGCCCTTTTATTCGTTATGCTGAGGAATTGTCAAACATCTTTTCGGTGTATGGCCAATTGCAAGCTACTTTTGGAACCAATAAAAATACCTCAGTGGCCGGACCAATTTCTACTACTTCAAAATCAAATAGTACTTCTGTAGATTTATTTCCTGCAGCATTTATTAATTTGAAAAACAATTTTGGGCTTAATTTTAATTTTGGTGGCATCTCCTATAATTCAGTAAAACCATCAGGTCAAAAAAGTACCAATACTTTTGATGTAAACTTTGGTAAAGTAGCTACCATCGGAATTTCAAAAAACTTTGGTGGCGGTAAAAAATAATTTATCCCATAAAAAATAATCAATGAGGCGTTCAATTTTTTTGAACGCCTCTATCTTTTCAGTACAGTTACAATAATTTATTTTCCAAATTTCATTTTTAAAGCAGCCAGTGCATCTTGCATATTTGCTGGTGCGGCTTCTTTTACAATCTTACTAAAACTTTGTGCTTTTGGCTTGTGAGCATGTGAGGGCGCCGCTTCTGTTTGCTTTATGGAAAGTGTAATTCTTTTACGGGCAATATCTACTTCCAGCACTTTTACTTTTACCTGTTGATTTAGTTTCAAAACTTCAGACGGATCCTGAATATATTTATGAGCTATTTCAGATACATGCACCAGTCCATCTTGCTTTACTCCAATATCTATAAAAGCACCAAACCTGGTAAGGTTGGTAACAATGCCCGGCACTTCCATACCCACCTTTACATCTTCAATAGAAAAAATTTGAGCAAACTCAAAAAGCTGTGCATCGCTGCGGGGGTCAAGGCCGGGCTTCTTTAGCTCATTAATAATATCTTTAATGGTATGCTCACCAAATGTATCATTTGTATATTTTTTTACTGAAATTGTTTTCAGCGCTTCTTCATTTCCAATTAATTTATCAATGGGTATATTTAAGTCTGCCGAAATTTTTTCTACAAGTTCGTACGACTCAGGGTGTACTGCACTTGCATCTAAAATATTATTAGCTCCGGGAATTCTTAAAAACCCGGCGCATTGCTCAAATGCCTTGCCGCCAAGCCTTGGTATTTTTAACAACTGCTTTCGGGAGGTGAACATTCCCTGTTGTTTTCGATAGCTTACTATATTTTCAGCGATGCTGCTGCCAATACCACTTACATAACTAAGCAAATGCTTACTGGCAGTATTAACATTTACCCCAACATTGTTTACACAACTCATAACGGTCTGGTCTAAACGCTCTTTGAGCCGGGGTTGGTTTACATCATGCTGGTATTGCCCTACTCCTATGCTTTTGGGATCTATTTTCACCAGTTCTGCCAGCGGGTCCATCAGTCTTCGGCCAATGCTTACCGCCCCTCGTATGGTAATATCTTCATCAGGAAACTCCTGCCTTGCCACTTCTGAAGCAGAGTAGATGCTGGCTCCATCTTCATTTACAAGGTACACAGGTATGCCTGGTTGCAGGCTTTTAACAAACTGTTCCGTTTCTCGGCCAGCAGTGCCATCACCAATGGCAATGGCTTCTACAGCAAACTCTTTAATTAAATATTTTATTTTATGTGCTGCTTCATCCATACGATTTTTTTCATGCACAAAAATTAAATCAGTTTTTTGCAACTCTCCTTTTCCGTCTATACATACTACTTTGCAACCGGTACGGTAGCCGGGGTCTATTGCCAATATTTTTTTACTTCCTAATGGTGCACTCAGCAATAATTGCCTGAGATTTTCGGCAAAAACATTAATAGCCTCTTCATCTGCTGCAGTTTTTAAAGCGGTTCTAAACTCCGTTTCCATGCCCGGCTGTAATAGCCTGCGGTAGCCCTCTTTAATAGCTTTCCTTATTTGCTCACTGCAGGTACTCATGCCTGTTAGATACATACTTTCCAGCAGCTCAAGCGCCTGCTCTTCTAAAGGCTCTATTGAAATGCGAAGATACCCTTCTAAAAAACCACGTAGTACTGCTAATGTACGATGCGATGGTATAGTGGCAATGGGCTCAGAAAATGCAAAATAATCTTTGTACTTGGCGGCATCATTCTCTTTGTCTGCAATTACAGTACTTTTCAATACAGCCTGTTGCTCAAAAAGTTTCCGCATTTTTTCTCTTACTGCAATATCTTCATTTACCTGCTCTGCAATGATATCTCTTGCACCCTGCAAGGCAAGTTCGGCAGTAGTAACTTTTTCGTTAATAAATGTTGCTGCTTCTTTTTCAATGTCAATATTTTTTTGCGCCAAAAGCATATCAGCCAAAGCTTGCAGACCATTTTCTCTTGCTGTTACTGCTTTAGTTTTACGCTTTTGCTTATAAGGCAAATAAATATCTTCTAACTGGCTGATGTTGTTAGCTTCATTTATTTTTTGTTGCAACTCTTCCGTCATCTTACCCTGATCGGTAATTGTTTTTTCAATAAATGCTTTTCTGTCAGCAAATTCGCAAAGCAATTTATTTTCGTCCTGCACCTGTTGTATTTGCACTTCATCCAATGCGCCTGTCATGTCTTTGCGGTAGCGTGCTATAAAAGGGATGGTGGCGCCCTCTGCAAGTAGCTGCAATACCGTATCTACTTGCTGTGTACGAATACTTAATTTATGTGCTATTAATTGGTTAATCATTATTTATTTTTTTTTTGAATATGTAAATATGTAACACCCTCACTATTTGCAATAATATTCTTACTCTTTTACAGAATATTAAAAATAAAATCACCTGCAAGGCATACCGGTAAAGGATTTTCGCTTAATACTTCCGGTATTGGTTACACAATGTTTCCCTTTTGGGGCTGCGAAAATAATTGAAAAATTATAAGAAAGCAAAGCCTAAAATTTATTAGGCGATACCGTTGTTTTTTTTAATTCAATTTTCTTTTCAGGGTATTTTTCAGCAAAAGCATAAATAGAATTGCGGATAAAATCGTTGTCGGCATAAGGCATTAAATACTCTTTTACTTTTTCAATTTCTTTTATTTGCTGCCGGGCTGGTAAATAACCCATGCCCCAAAAATTGCCCCGTTCTACTAACAGGCAAAGTTTTTCATCGGCAGTTAGCCCATCATCCAAAATAGCAAATGTAGGCAACTGATTTTCTAAACTTTGCAGGGCATTTTTTACTTTGCCATTATAATATTTTGGCGCTTCTGTAAACTCAATATCTTTTTGGGTAAAGGGGGTTTTATCTAAAAAGCAAAGTTTTGAGTTTAAGTCAAATTCATCTACCATATTTTTTAATAATACCAGGCCTTCGTGCAATAAATTAAAATTGTACAGAGAAGGGAAATTCTTAAGCCTTTTATCTATAGCTAACCTGATGTAGCCCCGGCTGTCTTCAAAACTATAGAGAGCATATTTGTGTACAGGATGTTTTTGACTATAATTATATTTTGGCCAAAGCCTTCTAATTTCGGTACTTTCCAGCACTAAGGCATGCAGTTCGTTTGCACATTGTTTAAAAGTAATGTTAGTAATACTCCGCAAAAATTGTTGCCGTTTTTTTTCGCCATCATTATGGGTAAAATGGCTGCTTACTCTTTTTTTAATGTTGATGGCTTTGCCTACATAAATTATCACACCCTTTGCATTATGAAAATAATATACGCCAGGCCCTGCAGGTAGTTGTTCAATAATATTTTTATCTAATTGCAGCGGCAGCCATTGCTCTGAAGATGATTTTTTCAACATTGCATTAATAAACACCAAACCATCATGTGCCAATATTTTTTCAAATAATAAAGTGGTGGCTCTTGCATCACCTGCTGCCCGGTGCCGGTTAGTAATTGGTATGCTGAGGCTTCGGCACAAATTACCAAGGCTGTAAGATGGCAGGCCTGTAAATACTTTGCGGCTGAGCCTTACTGTACATAATTTTTTTACAACAAGATCATAACCACATTGTTTAAGATGATGTTTTAAAAAAGAATGATCAAAATTTACATTGTGAGCAATAAAAGTATTTCCTTGTAATAATTGAAAAATTTCATTGGCCACTTCGCTAAAGCAGGGTGCCAATGCTACCATAGCATTGCTAATACCGGTGAGTGCTGTGATATAGGCCGGTATTACCCTTTCGGGATTGATGAGGGTATGAAAATTTTCCATCACTTTAACACCATCATGCAAAATAATGGCTACTTCTGTAATACCGCTACCGGCAGCATGGCCCCCGGTTGTTTCTATATCTACAATTGCATACATGAAGCAATGATTAAAAAAATTGTGAAGCTTTTGTATTAGCCAGGCAAATTACTAATAAATTTAGTGTTTTAGAATATTTTTTCTGAAAAAGGCTGTAATGCTGCACAGCGGTATACGGTACAAGAGTGCGACGCAACGATGCTGCACAGAGAACAAATGCTGGTAACCCATCATAAAAATAGCCGTCCATTTTGTACCTTCGCAGCCTTGTAAAAAAGGAATTGATACATGGAACTTTCAAAAAATTTTGAGCCGCAGGCTATAGAAAATAAATGGTACCGGCAATGGCTGGATAAAGGATACTTTAAAAGTGTGCCTGATAACAGGGAAGCATACACGATAGTAATGCCTCCGCCAAATGTAACGGGAGTGCTGCACATGGGCCATGCGCTAAACAATACCATACAGGATATATTGATACGCCGGGCAAGGATGGAAGGCAAAAATGCCTGCTGGGTACCCGGCACCGACCATGCATCTATAGCTACAGAAGCCAAAGTAGTAGGCATGTTGAGAGAAAAAGGCATCACAAAATCTTCGCTGAGCAGAGAAGATTTTTTGAACCATGCTTGGGAGTGGAAAGATAAATATGGCGGCATCATTTTACAACAATTAAAAAAATTAGGTTTTAGTCTTGACTGGGATCGTACCCGGTTTACGATGGATAAAGATTATTATGAATCGGTAATAAAAGTGTTTGTACAGTTGTACCAAAAAGGCCTGATATACCGTGGCAAAAGAATGATACACTGGGATACCAAAGCCCTTACTGCATTGAGCGATGAAGAGGTGATACGAAAAGAAACAAAACAAAAATTATATCATATTCAATATGCGGTAGAAGCAAGCCAGGAAAAAATTACAATTGCTACTGTAAGGCCCGAAACCATTATGGGTGATAGCGCCATAGCTGTACACCCTAATGATGAACGCTATAAACATTTGCACGGAAAATATGCCCTGGTGCCGATTATTAACAGGCGTATCCCCATTATTACAGATGAATATGTAACCATGGATTTTGGAACGGGTGCATTAAAAGTAACACCGGCGCATGATATGAATGATAACATGCTTGGACAAAAACACGGGCTTGAAGTAATTGATATTTTTAATGATGATGGCACCTTATCTAAAGAAGCGCAAATATATATTGGTGAAGACAGGTTTGCTGCCCGAAAAAAAATTGCGCAGGAGCTTGAAGAAAAAAAATATTTAATAAAAACGGAAGAATATACCAGCGAAGTGGGCTATAGTGAGCGTACGGATACAGTAGTAGAGCCGAGATTGAGCATGCAATGGTGGCTAAGCATGAAAGAAATATCGAAGCCTGCACTGAGAGATGTGATGGAAGAAGCCATTAAATTTTATCCTGCAAAATTTAAAAATCTTTATCGCCATTGGATGGAAAATATAAAAGACTGGTGCATTAGCCGCCAGCTTTGGTGGGGCCATAGGATACCGGCATGGTATGATGCTGACGGAAATATAGTGGTGGCAGAATCTGAGGCTGAAGCGATAGAAAAATATAAAACAAATTATCCGGGGGCAACTAATGGTACGCTTCGGCAGGATGAAGATTGCCTTGACACCTGGTTTTCATCGTGGCTATGGCCATTTGAAGTGTTTAATGGATATAGCAACCCTGGCAATGAAGAAGTAAAATACTACTACCCTACCAGCACACTGGTAACAGCGCCAGAAATAATTTTCTTTTGGGTAGCAAGGATGATAATGGCCGGGGAAGAGTTTATGAATGTAAAGCCATTTAAGGACGTATATTTTACCGGTATAGTAAGAGATAAGCTTGGCAGAAAAATGAGTAAGAGCCTGGGAAACTCGCCGGATTTGCTGGGGCTGATAGATCAATACGGTGCTGATGCCGTAAGGTTTGGTGTAATGATTGCATCGCCTGCAGGCAATGATATTTTGTTTGACGAAAGCGCCCTGGAGCAGGGAAGAAATTTTAATAACAAAATGTGGAATGCGCTTAAGCTTGTAAAAATGTGGGAAGGCCGCCAGGCAAATAATGCTGCCAATGAAAAAGAAAATTTTGCAATAAACTGGTTTGAAAACAGGCTGAATGAAGTGAAGGAAGAAGTAGCAGGTATGATGCTGCAATATAGGCTTAGCGAGGCTTTGAAAACAATTTACTCATTAGTATGGGACGATTTTTGCAGTTGGTATCTTGAGTGGGTAAAACCCGGCTTTGAACAACCTGTAGATGCATTGCTGTTTCAAAAAACAAAAGATTTCTTTTCAGAACTGATGCAATTGCTACATCCGTTTATGCCTTTTGTAACAGAAGAAATATACCAGTTGCTTGATGAAAGAAACGATAGCCTTTGCATAAAACAATTAAGCAAACATGCTAAGGCTGATACCGATATTTTGCAAAAGGGTGAAGCTTTAAAAAATATTATCTCCGGCATAAGGGATATAAGAAACAAACAACAGGTAAAACCTAAAGAAAGTATTGAATTATTTATTGAAACTGCCGATACAAGCCTCTACCTGGGAATTGAAAATTTGCTTGGCAAGCAGGTAAATGCTTCCAATATTTCATTTACAGAAACCGCCATTGCCGGGGCTATTTCGGCAGTAATTGGTAAAGACAAATTTTTTATAAAATCAGAAACTCCCATAGATACAGGCAGTCAGAAACAATCGCTTGAAAAAGAGCTAGCACACTTAAAAGGGTTTTTATCATCTGTAGAAAAAAAATTGGGCAATGAAAAATTTGTGGCCAATGCCAGGCCCGAAGTACTGGCATTAGAGCAAAAGAAAAAGGCAGATGCCGAGTCGAAAATTAAAGTAATAGAAGAAAGCCTGGCTGCATTGTAATGAGGCAATGTAATGAATCTGTTA
Source organism: Bacteroidota bacterium (assembly GCA_018268135.1). Lineage (GTDB taxonomy): Bacteria > Bacteroidota > Bacteroidia > Chitinophagales > Chitinophagaceae > Ferruginibacter. Next base: position 9,438 of record JAFDXD010000022.1, on the reverse strand, counting down.
ATTATCTAATGAGTACAATTTACTTTATGTAGATTCGTTTTTAAATGCACACATCCGATTATGAAATTTTTACAAATTATCATCTTCATTGTTTTTGGTTTTTGCAGCCTACAGGTATCGGCTCAAAAAAAAACCAACCGGCAGGCAGTGAATGCAAAGGTAAAAGCGCCAAAGCTTAGTACTCTATTAGGCAATTATAAAGATTCTGTAGCAGTAACGGTAGATGTAGGTAGCAATGTAATTGCATTACCATTACAAATTACAGATGATAAAAACAATATTTATAGTATAGTTTCTTACCAGTTTTTGTATAAAAAAGTAGGCGTAACCGAAGATGAACAAACTGAAAAAGTAAGCCCAACCACTACTATTTCTTCTTCTTATTTTAAAAACACTCCCCTGCCGCCTGTGTGGGTAAGCACTATTCAAAAATATTTAAAACAAGGCGAAGTCTTGTATTTTTTTGATGTAGTAGTTAGAGATGTTAAGGGCAATTATTACCTGGCGCCTACATTAAAGTTTACCATAAAATAATGGAGATAAAAAAAGCCGGCATCGTTAATGTAAATGAAATAAAACATTTAGCATACCAAATATGGCCTGATGCTTATGGCGATATTTTAAGTAAAGAGCAATTGCATTATATGCTGGAGCTTTTTTATAATGAGCAGGCTTTAATTTATCAGATTGAAAATTTACAGCATCAATTTATCATTTTGTATGATACTGATGAAGCTATTGGATTTGCTTCATACTCGCCAATACAAATTGGAGACAACAACACTTTTAAAATACACAAAATATATGTAATGCCCGGCCGGCAAGGAAAAGGCCTTGGCAAATTATTGCTTACCTATATTATTACCGAAATAAAAAAATCTGGCGCCAGTATATTAGAGCTCAATGTAAACCGCCACAACAAAGCTTTATATTTTTATCAAAAGATGGGCTTTACCATTGTACAATCTGCTGATATTGCTATTGGCAATGGTTATTTTATGAATGATTATATCATGCAATTGGCATTGTAAATTTCCCCCTGTTTCTTTACCGTTTTTTTAAATAAACCTACCGGATACTTATCCGGCAGTACCGGTTATTTAGTTTGGCTTTATCCTGTTTTCACAACTAAGTAGTTTTAGGCTGCAATGATAAAATTTGCTTTTTATTTATAAGCAACTATTAATGCTTATACTAATAGAAATTAATAATCAATAAATTAAAAAATATGAAAAAAGCTAAACATTTCAATAATGGCGTCCTGCTATTAGTTGCAACAATTTTTTTTATCTCATGCAAAAAAGATAATACAGGCAGTAATAGTACTTCACCGATGCAAATATCAGCCGGGGCGAGCCACAGCCTTATTGTAAAAAACGACAAAACAATGTGGGCAACAGGATATAATTTTTACGGGCAACTGGGAGACGGCAGTAATACCAATAAAAATGCAGCAGTAAAAATTGCAGAAAATGTAAGGTATATCTCTGCTGGTACATTACATAGTATGTTCATCAAAACGGATAACTCTCTGTGGGCAACCGGTAATAATATACAAGGGCAGTTTGGTGATGGCAGCAATGTATCAAAAAACATACCTGTAAAAATAATGGATAATGTAAAGAGTATAAAAGCCTGCTTTAATTATACTTTAATACTAAAAAATGATAATACACTTTGGGCAACCGGCGATAATCAATATGGGCAATTAGGAGATGGCACATCCACAGCTCATAATACACCCGTAAAAATAATGGATGCTGTAAAAGACATGGCAAAGGGATATTATCACACTTTAATATTAAAAACCGATAATAGTGTATGGGTATCAGGCGTCAATGGAAATGGCCAGTATGGCAATGGCACAGTAACATCCGGAAATACATTTACAAAAATAATGGACAATGCAAAGCAAGTAGCTGCAGGGCAATTTCACAGTGTTATTTTAAAAAATGACTATACAGTATGGGCAGCAGGTTATAACGGATATGGTGGGTTAGGCGACGGCACTATAACCGAAAGAAATACCTTTGTAAAAGTAGCTGACGGAGTGACTGCCATAAGCTGTGGAGCTTTCCATACGCTTATTTTAAAATCAGATAAATCTGTATGGGCTACAGGCTACAATGTTTTTGGACAGTTAGGCGATGGTACTAACACTAACAAAAATTCATTTACAAAAATAGCGGATGACGCCATAGCCATTGACTCCTACTACTACGCCTCTTTTGTCATCAAATCAGATAATACTATATGGGGTGCCGGTGGAAATGGCTTAGGTCAATTAGGAGATGGCTCTAACCAGGACAGGAATAGCCTTGTAAAAATGTATTTGCCTTAATTCATAATCTAATTAAAAATAAATATAATGAAAAAAATATTTTTTGCTGCTATCATCATTGCTATTTCTGCAGGCAGCCATGCACAAACAATATTACCCTCAACTATTACTTTTGAAAGAATGGTAGTACAGGTAGTAAATAGCGATGAGGGCAAAAACAGTACTACTTATTATTTTACCATTAATGGTGATTATGCTTTTGCAAAACATACCTCAGCTGAGGGGGACCAGCCTGCAAGTATATTATATACCAAAGATGGAAAAATGTGTATGGTAGATGAGCAAAATAAAACCATAACCATATTGAACATGCCAAAAGTAGTGGCCGAGGGTGCAGAAATGAGTAAAGAAACTGCAGAGCAAATAAAAAAAGCACCTTTAGAAAAAGATAAAAAAGAGAATATGACAATAACCAAAACCAATAACACAAAAACGATATTTGGTTACACCGCTTACCAATACCTTGTAAAAAATGAAGGGGGCACTATGAACTGCTGGTATGCAAAAGTAGACTTTAACCCAATAAAAATTTATACAATGGGCGCAGGCAATAAAAGCATTAGTGGTAGTAAAGCAGCGTCTTTAAAAAATAACCTGGCTGCTATCCCAGTTATCAATCAAAATTATTTGTGGATAGAAACCGAAATAGCCGGAAAAAAAGGAATGGAAACTACCAATATTAGTAAAACCGGTTTTACATTTAATACAACAGGTTATAGCATCAATGATTTGGGTAAAAAAGGTTTAATAGATATTCTTAAATCTAAGAGCAAAAAAAAGGAAAACTGAATTATTGCAAACATTTATTTGAGAAAGAAACTCATGCAACAATAAGCTTGCAATAAACACTACTTTGTGCTAAATTTAATGTACACTAAATGAAATTGCCATCCAAAAGATAACAGCAACTGTGCTTCTAAAATTCAGTTAACAATAAAATCATTAAAAGGGCCAAACAATAAAAAACAGTTGTTTTTTTCTCAAAATATTTTTTATCTTAATAAAAGATTATAGTATTAAAAATACAAAATCAATCAATAATCATGCTCAAAAATAATTGCAAAAAAGTGATGATAAATTTTGCAGTTATTTTTTTATGCTTACACTTTTCTTTTGCTCAAAATATTGAACCCTCACTTCATCAAACTTTTCCACCTGCATATAAAACTTTACATTCCGATACTGCTCGAATGCGTTTTTTACTAAAAGCAATTTCTGACTCGCTTGATGCAGACAGGTTGAGCCAGGTGATGAACTGGGCAAGAGCCGGCCTTGCCATGGCAGAAAAAAACCAGGTGGACAGTATGAAAGGGATTTTTAATTTTTTTATTGCAAAAGCATTTATTTATAAATTCAATAAATCAGATAGCGCCATTGCATATTATAAAAAAGTACTTCCCTATTTTCCTGATAGAAACAGGAAATACAATGCTTTTTCCATTAGGGAAATAATGGAAAGGTATTGTGAATTAGGTAATAAAGATTCCTCATTTGTTTACCTTGACTCATTAAGGGTATTTATAGATACTATGCCTTTATCTGCTCCAAAAAGAGTAAGTCTGTCACAAAACATTGCTACAGTATATCAATGGTTTGGTATGTTTAAAACGGCGATTAATTATTACCAGGTAGCTATTAATGGTGAAAAAAAAAATGGCAATATAAGAGGCCTTGGTTTGGCTTTGGCAAATCTGGGAGAGTTGTATAGCGAATCGGAAGATGATGTAAAAGCAATTTGGTATTCAAAAGAGGCTTTAAGTTACTTAACAGATGTACATATGCCTTACATGCAAACTGCAGGCAATCTATCTGTATTTTATTGCAATAAAAAACTGTTTGATTCAGCTTTTTATTATCATCGTATTGCAGACTCAATGGCTAACATGCTACAAAATACTCAAGAGCAAATGGTATTAAAAACCAATTTAGCCAATATTTATCTTGGGCAAAAGAAATATGATATAGCCAAACCCATATTTGAAGAAAATATTATTACTCTGTTGCAAACCGGGGATAGGTGGAACTTAACCAAAACCTATTTTAGTATGGCAGAACTGGATACCTGCCTGCAAAATTTTAGCTCTGCAAAAAATTATTTATTAAAAGGGCTTACCATTGCTACAGAAGATAAAGCTGAAACACTTGTAACAATAGCCTTGCAAAACTTATCAATAATATGTGCCAAACTTGGCGAATATAAAAATGCATACAATTACCAGTGCCTCTTTATACAACATAAAGATTCGCTTACAAATGAAAAAACAAAACAACACCTGGCAGACCTTGAAATAAGTTATAAAACATTAGATAAAGAACAACAAATACAACTCTTACAAAAAGACAATTCCATTAAAAGCCTGGAAATAAGCAACAATAACCGAACTAAATATTTGTACGCTGCTTCTTTGCTTTTTTTAGTCCTACTTTTCAGCATTCTTTTTTACCAACGAAGTCAACGAAGCAAAATCAATACACTCAAAATAAAAGCAGAATTAGAAACCCAGGTATTAAGGGCACAGATGAATCCACATTTTATTTTCAATAGCCTAAATAGCATTGAAAATTTTATCATGCAAAATGAAAAACGACTGGCCAGTGATTACCTTAATAAATTTGCCAGACTTATCCGTATGATATTAGACAGTAGCCGCAATGAAGTAGTACCCATTGCAAAAGATATGGAAACATTGCAATTATATATCGACCTCGAACAATTACGTTTCAACAATAAATTTATTTATAAACCTGTAATTGACAGAGCTCTACTCAATGGCGATTACTCTGTACCCTCTTTATTAATACAACCCTACGTAGAAAATGCAATAGTACATGGGCTTGCACATAGCGAAAATGAAAATTTATATCTTACCATTACCGCCACATTGCAACAAGATGTAATTAAATATGTAATTCAGGATAATGGTATAGGCAGGCAACAAGCCGCAATATATAACTTACACAATAAACCCAATCACAAAAGTGTGGGCTTGCAAATTACAGAACACAGGATCAATAATTTTAACAACCGGCAATACACAAACCCCATCAGCATTACCGACCTTACAGATGAAAATGGAAAACCCTGTGGAACTAAAGTGGAGATAATTATAAAAGCTATATGACAATGGAAAATATTAAAGCTATATTAATAGATGATGAATTGAGCAGCCTGCAAAACCTGCAACAAAAATTAAAAGAATTTTGTCCGGATGTATCAGTAGTAGCCATTACTCAAAAACCCGAAGATGCCATAATACTGATACAACAATACAAACCCGATGTAATTTTTTTAGACATTGAAATGCCCCGTATGAATGGCTTTAGAATGTTGGATGAGTTAGAAGATATTAATTTTGACATCATATTTACAACAGCCTATAATCACTATGCTGTAGATGCCATCCGATTGAGCGCTTTTGATTATTTAATGAAGCCAATTGCCATCAAAGATCTGCAAAACGCCGTGGAAAGGTTGATAAAACACAGGTTGGCACCTACTAAAGAAAAAATGGATATACTTCGTAACGCTTTAAATAATACTAAAAGCCAGGATGAAAAAATTGCTATTCCTACTAATGATGGGCTCGAATTTATTTCCATAGGCAATATAGTTCACATAGAATCGAGCGGCAATTATTGCAAAGTATGTTTACAAAACGGAAAAAAAATTTTGGTATCTAAAATATTAAAAGAATTTGAAGATATACTATTGCCCTATCGCTTTTATCGCATTCACAATTCGCACCTTATTAATCTCAAATACATCGAAAAATATTTAAAAGGCGATGGAGGTCAGGTAATGCTTACCAATGGAGATATACTAGATGTAGCCAGGCGAAAAAAAGAAGAATTTTTAAAACTTATTGCAGGGTAAGCACATTAATACAGGGCATAAAAAAAATAAAGGCTATCCCATAAAGTGCGTAATTAAAATTATTAGGTTTTACTTTTTTTATTGATACAAACACTAACAAAAAAATCAAGGTTATTTAAAAATATTTACCAAATTAATTTGTGTGTTTCTTTTATTATGCCCATTACAAATACACTTTGCACATTGCCCATATTTTCAATTTGGCTAAGGCGGTTTACATGAAAATCATAATAACTATTCATATTTTCTTCTACCACTTTTAGCATAAAATCAAACTCACCACTAATATTGTAGCACTCTATTACTTCATTTAATTCGTTGATGGCTTTTATAAATTTTAATCCGGCATTTTTGCTATGCTCCTTTAGCGATACATAACAAATCACCATCAATCCTTTTTTTACCTTAGTATTATCTACCAGTGTTGCATACTGTTTTATAACCCCGGTTTGTTCCAACCTCTTAATTCGCTCATGTACCGGGGTGGTACTCAGGTGTATTTGTTGCGATATTTCCTTTACTGTAATTCGGGCATTGTGCTGAAGCAATTTTAATATCTCCAGGTCTGCCTTATCCAATGCCGGGGTAGTAATAGTAGTTTGTTCTTTTGATACTGCCTTTTTCATGTTTTTTTATTATTATATTCTACAAAATACATAATTTTTGTTATTATATTCTAAATATAAATAAATACTTAGAATTTTATACTACAAAGTGTACATTTGCAACTTAAAATAATCAATATGTCAACAATTACAGAAAAAGGAATTGATTTCAACCTTGCCTACAAGGTAAAAGACATGAGCCTTGCAGAGTGGGGCCGTAAAGAAATAATGCTTGCAGAAGCAGAAATGCCGGGCTTAATGAGCCTACGCAAAGAGTATGGCGCCAGCCAGCCTTTAAAAGGTGCACGCATTGCAGGATGCTTACACATGACTATTCAAACTGCCGTTTTGATTGAAACCCTGGTAGCCCTGGGTGCAGAAGTAAAATGGAGCAGTTGCAATATTTTTTCTACACAAGACCAGGCTGCTGCAGCCATTGCTGCTGCTGGTATTGGAGTATATGCATGGAAAGGCCAAACTCAGGCCGAAGCTGATTGGTGCATTGAGCAAACATTATTTTTTGGCAGTGCTGACAAACCATTAAATATGATTTTGGACGATGGTGGTGATTTAACCAATATGGTTTTTGATAAATACCCTGAGTTAATTGCCAATATTAAAGGCCTTAGCGAAGAAACAACTACAGGTGTACACCGCCTGTATGAGAGAATGGCAGCTGGCACTTTGCCCATCCCTGCTATCAATGTAAATGATAGTGTTACAAAATCTAAATTTGATAATAAATATGGCTGTAAAGAATCGTTGGTAGATGCTATACGCCGTGCTACAGATGTAATGATGGCCGGTAAGGTAGCAGTAGTAGGCGGATATGGCGATGTGGGTAAAGGAAGTGCTGAAAGCTTACGTGGTGCAGGTGCAAGGGTAATTGTTACCGAAATAGATCCTATCTGTGCTTTGCAGGCTGCTATGGACGGATTTGAAGTAAAGAAAATGATTGATGCCGTTAAAGAAGCTGATATCATTGTAACTGCTTCTGGTTGCCGTGATCTTATCACTGCTGAGCATTTTAAATTAATGAAAGATAAAGCCATCGTTTGCAACATTGGTCATTTTGATATTGAAATTGATATGGCTTGGTTGAATGCAAATTATGGTAACAGCAAAAATACCATCAAGCCTCAGGTAGATCTTTATACCATTGATGGTAAAAACATCATTGTATTGGCTGAAGGCCGCCTGGTAAATTTAGGTTGCGCTACAGGGCACCCAAGTTTTGTAATGAGTAATTCATTTACCAATCAAACCCTTGCTCAAATTGAATTATGGACTAATACTGCCGCTTACGAAAATAAAGTGTATGTATTGCCTAAGCACCTTGATGAAAAAGTTGCCCGCCTTCACCTTGCCAAAATTGGCGTGGTACTGGATGAGTTAACTACTGCACAATCTGAGTATTTAGGTATTGCTAAAGAAGGCCCATACAAAGCTGAAATGTACAGGTATTAATTTCTTTAATCTTTTATACAGAAAAACCCACTCTTATCAAAGTGGGTTTTTTATTTTTAAACCCTGTGATACAATTTTATAAAGTTGTTGCTTCCTGCAAAAAAAATAACCAGTTTCCTTTCTCTGAAAATTAAATTTTAATAAGGTTTAAATACGCTAATCCGTTTGCATTTTCCTTCTTCAAATTCAAATCCTATCCCGTTTTTTTCATCCATGTAAATAGTAATTTCGGCTTTTGTTTTTTCATTAATATCAGTACCCGATTGCTTTAGGTGGGGAAAATATTTTTGTACAGCTTCTAATGTTGCCCCGGTTTTTATATGGTTTATCGTTTCAAAATATCCGGAAGTGATGCTGATACGATCTACTTTTACTGTGGAATTTTTTTCGCCAAAATGGTCGGTATAAAAATAAATTGTGGTTTCATTTACTACAGTATCAGCGCCATGTATTATTGGTTTTGAGTACCAGATGGCTTCAGTATGACCTCCCATAGATGCATCGCCGGTATTGGGTTTGCCCAGACGTTTCACTACATCGGCTTCTTTTTGATCTATTGCAGTTAGGCCAATACTTTTCCCCGGCACTATCAGCTTTTTGGGTGGTACTGGCTTTTGGTAATCGGGCATTTTACTAAAAGTTTCTTTTGGCGCTTTTACCTTAGTAGCTATAACCCGGTTATTTTGAAAACTGTTTAATGCTGTTGGCATTACTACATTTTGGAGGCTTCCTGTCATTAAAAAAATGACCAAAATTTTTGCAAACATTTTGTGAGTTTATAGATGGTAAGTTACAAAATATAAATGTTTCCATTTGTATGTTTACAACATGCTATAATCTATATCATATTTAAAGAGACTTTCAATAGAATTACGTAACATGAAAGTTTAGGAGCATTTAATTTAAATAAATGAATAGGTTTAGGAAGAATGAGCGCAAAAACAGATTGGCAAGGCCTGGGGCTTGGGCCTCATAAAAAAGCCCCGGAATTAATCCGGGGCCTTTGTATTAAGGTTTTAAAATTTATTAATAATTCTTTACAGTCATTTCTACCCTGCGGTTTTTAGCACGGCCTGCTGCAGTTTTATTATCAGCAACTGGCTTGTCCTGACCGTATCCGGTAGCTGTCATTCTTGTATCTGCTACTCCTT
>JAFDXD010000021.1 GCA_018268135.1 Bacteroidota bacterium | reverse complement strand
TACTTGGCGGCTTAACTTTAAATATTTTTAAATAAACATACCATGTTACAAACTTTTAAAAGTCTGTTAGGCCTTGGGCCCAAAACTGATTTTAGTGAATTAATAGCACAAGGAGCAATCATTTTGGATGTAAGAAGCAAAAGTGAATTTGCCAATGGGCATATTAGAAATGCCATCAATATTCCGGTAAATGAATTAAGTAGTCAGCTAACAACATTGAAAGATAAAAATAAATGCATTGTATGTTGCTGTGCTTCGGGTATGCGAAGTGGTATGGCAAAGCGCATTTTAGAGTCAAATAAATTTACCAATGTTTACAATGCCGGTTCGTGGATGAGCCTGCAGCACAAAATTTAATTCTCACATGAGAAAAAGTAAAAACATTTTTAGCAATTGGCATACCATGCGTTGGATTAGGCTTTTAATGGGAATAACGTTAATCATTTTGGCCATACAAACCCACGATATTACCGTGGCAGTTATTGCCCTTTTTGTAAGCATGACGGCCATTAGCAATAAGGGCTGTTGTAATCTTTAAAAACTGATGTGGCTCATATTTTATCTCCTCTTGTAAAAATAACTTTGCATTAAAATATTATTAAATGCAAATTGATTTTGACCTTTTAAAAAAATATAATGTACCCGTACCCCGGTACACAAGTTATCCTACGGTACCAATTTGGACTAACGGCATTGATGTTTCAAAATGGTTGCAATTATTTAAACAAGAGTTTTTAAAACACAACCTGGCCGAAGGCATTAGTTTGTATATTCATTTACCTTTTTGTGAATCGCTTTGTACATACTGCGGTTGCAATAAAAAAATAACCACCAATCATTCTGTAGAAACACGCTACTTACAAACCATTATAAAAGAATGGGAAATGTATGTTGCCATCATGGGCAAAAAGCCCATCATTCGTGAGTTGCACTTAGGAGGTGGAACGCCAACTTTTTTTTCGCCCCAAAATTTACAAACCCTTTTACAGGGAATTTTCAAAAATAGCATCATACACCACAAGCACGAGTTTGGAATAGAAGGCCACCCCAACAATACAACCAGGGAGCATTTAGAAACTTTGTATAATCTTGGCTTTAGAAGAATAAGTTTTGGTGTACAGGATCATGATATTAAAGTACAGCAAATTATTAACCGCATACAGCCATTTGAAAATGTACAACAAGCGGTACAAATAGCAAGAGAGGTGGGCTATCATTCTGTAAATTTTGATTTGATATACGGGCTTCCGCTGCAAACAGTAAAAAGTATTGAGCAAACGGTATTGCAATCTATTAGTTTACAACCCGACCGGATAGCATTTTACAGCTATGCACATGTGCCCTGGGCCAGTAGGGGGCAGCGTTTGTTTGATGAGAGCGACCTTCCTTCGGCCGATGATAAAATGAAATTATATCAAACCGGTAAAGAGTTGTTTACAAAAAACGGGTATTCAGATATTGGCATGGATCATTTTTCGTTAAGTACTGACAGCCTATACAGCGCCTGGAAAGAAGGCTGGCTACATAGAAATTTTATGGGATATACCACTCAAAAAACGCAACTGCTATTAGGCCTGGGTGTATCAAGTATAAGTGATGTTGGTTTTGGGTTTGCTCAAAATCATAAAACCATACATGAGTATTATGCATCCATCAATAAAAATGAGTTTCCCATAGCAAAAGGATATTTTTTGAATGAGGAAGACGCAGCATTTCGTCAATATATTTTAGATATTTCGTGCCAGGGCAAAACTTCTTTTTGTAAAGAACATTTACCATTGCTAAAGCAATATAGTTTTGATGAATTAAAAAAATTAAAAGAGGACAACTTAATTGAGTTTGATGAATCGGGGTTGATAGTAACAGAGCTGGGAAGAAATTTTTTAAGGAATATTTGCAGTGCTTTTGACTTGCATTTGCTAAGGGCACATGAAATAAATAATAATACACATCAATATAGTAAGGCTATATAAAAAAGAATGTAGTTTATTTGAACAGGCTCCGGAAATTATTTGTAAAAGCAAATACCGCCTTCGGAAAAATATAACGCTAAGGGGTAAACGATTTTTTGCTGCCGGGGCGCTTGTTGCTGCCGATATTTTTAGCCCCGATAGAAGCGTAAAGCCCGGTGAGGCCCGGTGCGTGGGGCTTGCGCCGTACTTGAAGCGTATAGCGGGACCAATGCCAGTAATGGTTGGTTGGCCGGGCTTCTTTAATTCTTCTAAAAAAAATTATTTTAATACCTGGTAAACCAGCAGGCTCATTAGGTATGCCAGGCCGGTCATGTATGTAAATTGTATGATGGGCCATTTCCAGCTTCGGGTTTCACGCTTTACAATGGCCAATGTGCTCATGCATTGCATGGCTATTACGTAAAAAATTAACAGTGACATGCCTGCTGCTAAGGTATAAACCGGGGTGCCGTCATCTCTACGTGCTGCCAGCATTTTTTGCCGGAGGGTGCTGCTGTTGTTATCATCATCGCCTACGCTGTAGAGGGTGGCCATGGTGCCAACAAATACTTCCCTGGCTGCAAAAGAAGTGATAAGGGCAATGCCTATTTTCCAATCGTAGCCAAGGGGCTTTATGGCGGGCTCAATAGCTTTGCCAAGTGTGCCTGCATACGAATTTTGCAGGAGTGCCGTGCTGCGTTGTTTTTGCAATTCTTTTGCCTGCGTGGGGTATTGATGCTCTAATGCATCGTACTTTGCTGTAACGGCTGCCATTTTTTGTGAAGGGCCGTAGGTACTTAATGCCCAAAGGATAAGGCTGATAACCATAATGACTTTACCGGCATCTAATACAAATATTTTTGCTTTTTCTACCATGGTTACTGCTACGTTTTTCCAGCGGGGGCCGCGGTACACGGGTAGCTCCAGTATAAAAAAACTTCGCTCTTTGCTTTTGATAAAAAATTTCATAACCCATGCCACCAATAGCGCCAGTACAGTACCTAAGAGGTAAAGCCCCATCATTACAAGGCCTTGCAGGCTTAAGAAACCAAAGTATAATTTTGAAGGGATTACCAGGGCAATTAAAATGGTGTAAACAGGGAGGCGGGCGCTACAGCTCATGAGCGGCGTGATCATAATAGTGAGGAGGCGCTCTTTTTTATTCTCAATATTTCTGGCGCTCATGATGGCCGGCACAGCACAGGCAAAGCCGCTTATCATGGGCATTACACTTTTACCATTGAGCCCTACTTTTCGCATAAGCTTATCCGTTAGAAAACTAATTCGGGCCATATAGCCTGTATCTTCCAGCAGGGTAATGAAGCCAAATAAAATCATTATTTGCGGCACAAAAAGCATGATACCGCTTAGGCCTGCTACAATACCATTAATAAATAAATCGCTAAACCAACCGGATGGCATGGTAGCCGTAAGCCAGCCTGCAAGCTGCCCAAAGCTCCACTCAATGGCATTCATGGGGTATTGTGCTACAAAAAATACCGATTGAAAAATTAAAAACAATACTACCAATAAAATTATATATCCCCAGGTACGGTGCAGCAATATTTTATCTAATTTTTCGCTGAACAATGCTTTTTGCAGGGGGTCATTTTCTACAATGGTTTGTTGCATTACATGCTTGATGCGGCTGTAACGCTGCACAATTTCTTCGGCCTGCGTTTTAGTGGGATTAAATTTATGGTCGGCCTCTATTTGCTCTACTGCATCCTGCTGTGCCTGTGTTAATGTAAACGACTCATGATTGATTAAATAATGTATGGCCGCATAATTGCTGATGCCCGGAAACATATTTTTTACATCGCTTACGGCATCATTTGCCAGCATAGAGGTATTAATAAATTCTCTTGCAGGCAAAAGCTCGAGGTTATCAGCAATAAGGCTAATGGCTTTTTTTAATTGTGGGATTCCTTTATTTTTCCGGGGGTTTATTGCTACAATGGGTACGCCTAACTCTCTTTCCAGGCCGGGTATATCTATGTGAGTGCCTTTTTTATTGGCAAGGTCCATCATAGTAAAAGCTATAACCAGCGGTATTTTAAGATCTATAATTTGTGAGCAAAATAAAAGGTTTCTTTTAAGGCTGCTGGCATCTGCCACCAATACCACCATATCGGGTTTTATTTTTTCATCCTGCTGCAATAATACTTTGTATGCCACCCACTCGTCTGCCCGCTTAGGATATAGGCTGTATGTGCCGGGCAGGTCTATAATATTTGCTGTACAGGTGTCGGATATGGAGGCTTGGCCTGTTTTTTTATCTACCGTTACCCCGGGAAAGTTTCCTACTTTTTGATTAAGGCCTGTGAGTGCATTGAAAAGAGACGACTTGCCGCTATTGGGATTGCCTACTAAAGCTATGTTTATTTTTCTGCTCAATTATATGGGCTTTTGCCGGTAAATTTTTAAGTGCAAATGTACCATTATCGGTGTAATGGAGTTTACGATTTTAAGAAACATGTTTATGTAATGCGGTATTAGATTTGCTTAAAAATGTAGTTGTTTTTAACTTTGAAATGAATGGATACCGCAAGCCGGCTTATTTATTCATACAAAAACAAATGGCAGGGTACCCAATACCCTTTATGAAAATTTAAAGATGCTACATGAAATTAAAAATTGATACCCAAACTTTGGTGAACGAGTTTTTTGATACCACCAGATTATTAGGCATTGTAGCGCCCGTAAAAGATTATGTTTTAACCTGGCATATCAATCAAATAATGGGTTTTAATTTTCGATTAAACAATACATTGGAAATACAGCTTAAAAAAAAAGAGCGGAATTATTTTTTTTCGATATATGAATATTGTGTGCCCGGCTGCTGTTTGGTGCATTACCTGTACAATAACCACCATGATGGCGAATATCTTTTGCCAGAGTTTAAACACCTTGATTTCTTATGGCTGGCAAAAGGAGAAGAAATGGAATCTGATGAACTGATTTGGCTGCTACAGGCTATAAAAAAAATACCTTCTGTACAATTGGTAAATGAAATGACGAATGAGAAAATAAAAAATAAGCAGCATTTAATTTTATAATTTAAAATAATTTTTATGTGGGAGCATGTAAATAATAAACTATATCGAAAATTTATTTTTAAAGATTTTTCTGATGCTTTTGCATTTATTACAAGGGTGGCATTGATTGCAGAAAAAATGGATCATCATCCTGCCTGGACGAATGAATACAACAAAGTAGAAATATGGTTGAGCACACACGATGCAGGAAATATAGTTACAGAAAAAGATAAGAGCCTTTCTAAAAAAATTGATGAGTTGCTGAAATAAATTAAAATAATAAGATGCAATCTGCCTCTACCATTGCAATGATACGCCCTGCTGCATTTGGCTATAATCAACAAACTGCCGTAAACAATCACTTTCAGGATAAAAACCAGGTTGACAACGAAGCTTTGCAACCGTTGGCGCTACAGGAGTTTGATGCCATGGTAGCTCTTTTAAAAGAAAAAAAAATTGAAGTGATAGTGTTGCAAGATACTGCCAGCCCTGCAAAGCCAGATGCGGTATTTCCGAATAATTGGTTTACCTGCAGAGATGCTGTACTGCACGTATTTCCGATGTATGCCCCCAACCGCAGGCTCGAAAAACGAAAAGAGCTGATAGAGGAATTAAAAGACAAAACAGGCTGTAAAATAATTAAAGACTGGAGCAGCTATGAGAGCAAGGGATTGTTTTTAGAAGGTACCGGCAGTATGATATTTGATCATGAAAACAAATGCGTATATGCCTGTCTTTCTTCCCGAACAAATAAGCAACTGTTTACTTTGTATGCTTCCGAAATAAATTACAAGGCTATATGCTTTGAAGCATCAGACGAAATGGGCAATGAAATTTATCATACCAATGTAATGATGTGCATTGGCTCGGGGTATGCAATAGTGTGTATGGATGCCGTTAAAAACACTGCAGAAAAGAAATTGTTGTTAGAGCAATTACATAATACCGGCCACAAGGTTGTTTCCATTTCTTTTAGTCAAATGAAATCTTTTGCAGGCAATATGCTTCAATTAACCGGAAAAGATGCAGTACAATATTTACTAATGAGCCGTACAGCTTACCGCTCTTTATCTTCTATACAATTGCAGGAGCTTGAAACATTTTCATCTTTAATAGTACCTGATGTATCTGCCATAGAAAAAGCCGGAGGCGGAAGTGTGCGCTGTATGGTGGCCGAAATATTTAACTGATTACCGTAATGAGTGTTTCATTTTTTGCAATCAGTTTTCCAATGGGTGTTGTAAAATTTTGCAGCTCGTTTTCTTCAAATATTTTAGTTACTTCTTCTAATGAATTTTCATCTACTGCTACCAACAATCCTCCGCTGGTTTGAGGGTCTGCCAATATTGCTTTTTGTATTTCAGTAATGCTGCTTATTTTTTTTCCATAGCTATCCCAATTGCGGCCGGTGCCACCTGGTACCGATTTATTTTTGATGTAATCTGCCAAATCAGGGGTGATGGTAGGTATTTTGTTGAAATAAATTTCTGCACTAAGCCCACTACCTTCGGCCATCTCGGCCAAGTGCCCCAACAGTCCGAAGCCGGTTACATCAGTAATGGCGGTTACTCCTTTTATTTTTCCTAATAAGGCGCCGGCATTATTTAACTGCATCATTTGCCTTGCGGCTAAGCCATTGTGTGCATTTTTTAAAATACCTTTTTTTTCGGCAGTAGTTAAGATGCCTACGCCAATTGGTTTGGTTAAAAATAAAAAGTTGCCCTGCCGGGCTGTATTGTTTTGCTTTAAATGATTGATATCTACCAGCCCGTTTACCGATAAGCCAAAAATAGGTTCGGGACTATCAATACTATGGCCACCGGCTAGTGTAATGCCTGCTTCTGCACAAATGCTTCGGCTGCCTTCTATTACTTTATTGGCAATGGATGCCGGTAATGTATTTATTGGCCAGCCCAATATGGCAATGGCAAGTATGGGTTGTCCTCCCATGGCATATACATCGCTTATAGCATTGGCAGAAGCTATACGGCCAAACGTATAAGGGTCATCTACAATGGGCATAAAAAAATCTGTTGTACTAATTAATGCAGTGCCATTTTGTAAATCATACACTGCTGCATCGTCTTTGCTATGATTGCCCACCAATAAGTTTTTATCGCCGGGCTTGGCAAATTGGGCATGTAAAATTTCTTCTAATACCTGCGGTGATATTTTGCAGCCGCAGCCTGCTCCATGCGAATATTGTGTGAGCTTAATGCTGTCTGCATTCTTACTTTCATTACTCATGGTTATTTATTTTTCTTTCGCCTGAAAACGATGGCGGCATTTTTTTGCAAGTCGCCACTAAATCTTATTTCGTAAATATCTTTGCCATCTCTTACTACCAGCAAGCCTGTATTAGGTGGAATGCTTCCCAGGTTTTCTGCATACATTACCAATTGCACAGAATCTTCATCATTATTAATATAAATTGTTTTTCTCACAGCATTGGTGCTTAATCCCACCCTTGGCATTATTATTTTTCCATTCATCAATACACTTACGGTATCGCCATCTACTTCACCATTATCATACAAGGTAAGCTGCAGGCTGTCTGAGGCAAAATATACGGTTTGCTCCAAAAGGGTTTTACGGGTATCTACTTCTTTAGCGGCAGCTATATTTTTTATTTCCTGTGCGTGTGTTATAGTAGATGAAACGGGCATTACAGGCGTAACGGGTGTATTGGCAGAAGCCACAATAACTTTATTTTCAGGCAGCGATTTTTCTTCCGTTTTTATTACTGTATTTTTCTGCTCAGCATTGGTTGTAGTGGCTACCGCCTTTGCTGCTGCTGGCTTTTGAGGATTATTCACTGCCACAGTTTTCCCCTCTTTTATATTTGATGATTTTGTATTCTTTATTTCAATTTTATTTTTTTGTTCTGCCTGCGTTTGTGCTATAACGGTAGCTTCTTTTTTATTTACTTTTTTAGCTTCGGTTTTTTCTGTTTTTGTATTATTTTCTATTGTGGTAATAGTTACCTGTTGCCCATTGGCTGCTGAATTTATTTTAGTATCATTTTTTACAACTTCATTATTTGATGTAATAATTGGTAGGGGTATTTCCTTTTTTTCCATCGAAATAGTTGATACGGTAGCAGATTCATTCATTTTATTATTGGGTTTTGCTACGGTAATGTACACATCATTGTTTCTTGAAAGCACTTTTTCATCTTTTACAAAAGATAATTCTTTTGCCAGCCCAAGCTCTTCTAAATGTGGCACCAGCGCCGATTGCCAAAAATCATTTTTTCTTTGCAGGTAAATGCTCCCTGTTAATGGCCTGTACACTTTTGTACTGTTGGTAGTAAAGGGCCCTGTTAATGTCATCAGGCTGTCAGATGCATTAAGCTCAAGAATATTTAATTGCTTTACTCCTTTAGCCGGAGCTACCGGGTAGTTGTTGGCTATAAGCCCATCATCCTGTATAATAATTTTCCCATCTTCTTCTTTAATCTTTACTTTTTTTACTCCATAATATTGCTTGTCATCCAGTATAAACCAGGTGTGCGAATAGCCTGTAAGTTTTCCTTTTTCTTTGCTAATGGCTATTTCATATCGGTAGTATTGTTTAGTAGTATCGTTGTAAAGAGTACCTTTCCAAAGCCCGGTAATATCTGTATTTGCAAGGGTAGCCTGCTGTGCAAATATTTTAAAAGGCACACATAATAACAGTATAATTATATATTTACGGTAGTGCATAATCTTAGTTTTTCAAAATTGGATATTGTATCAACAGTTTGGCATTCAATTTTATTTAGTAATAACGTAATATTCTCCCGGTTATTTAATGCTTTTAAATAATATTTATCGTAATAATGGAGTAAAATCTTAAAGCAGTCTTTGTAATTACCTTCTTCTAAATGTTGAATAGCTGTTTTGGTTTCCTGGGGTCCTAATCTTTTTTTAATGCGAAGTATGGCTGTTTGTAATGCCTCTTTATTGAGAGTGCCATATTCTTTTAAAATATATGCCAGCCTTTCATCAAAAGGTATTTCAATAAAATAAACAGGCTGGGCCCTCATTGTTTGCCAAAATTCATTTGGAATATTTAATGCCCCAATTCTTTTGCTTTCGTCTTCTATAAAAAAAATTTTTTCTTCATTTTTATGTAAAGCAAGGGCTAAAATATTTTCAAACATTTCCTGCGAAGGTTGTGGAGGCTGGTTAAAGCCGCCAAATGCAGAGCCTTTGTGCCTTGCCATAGTTTCGAGGCAGATGGTGGGTAAATGGTATTGTGCTAACCGGTGCAACAATTCTGTTTTACCACTGCCGGTATATCCTGCAATAATATTGCACTCATACTTTTTTTGAAACTGCAACAGCGCCCAGGTTCTGTAAGCTTTATAGCCGCCTGTTAACAGGCAAACATTGTATCCGTACAGGTCTAACAGCCATGCTACGGCTGCGCTGCGCATGCCACCCCGCCAGCAGTATAAGTAAATGGTTTGTTCGGAAAGCTGCTCAGCATTTTTTGCAATTATTTTTTCTACTTCTTCAATGGTAGTTTTCATTTTAGCTCCCCAATAATCTATTCCTAGTTTGATGGCAGGCTGCCTTCCTTGCTGCTTGTAGGCGGTACCTACTACTTTTCTTTCATCATCAGTAAAAACAGGCAGACTGATAGCGCCAGGTATTTGTGCATGCAAATATTCGCCGGGGCTGCGTACATCAAGCAAGATACCTTTTGAGGCCTGCTCTATAAAGTCTTTTATGGCAATTTTTTTGATAGGCATTAGCCACAAAGCTACATACATTTGTACCGATGATTAAAATTGCAAAACATTTGCTCCCGCTTTTTATTGTACAGTTTTTTACCTGGCTGGGGTTATTTGCCTTATGGATATATGCCACGCCGGTAATTACCCGGTATATTTTTGGAGCTTTAGATGCGCAAAGCAGCGCTTTTGAAAATGGAACCGCCTGGGTGGGAATTTGTTTTGCCCTGTATAGCACACTGGCCGCTTTGCTTGTATTTATTATTCCCAAAGTTGAAAAAATTACCGGCAAAGAAAAGTTACATGCCATTGCACTGATAGCCGGAGCCGTGGGTTTGCTGCTTATTTATTTTATTAAAAATAAGTATATGCTGTTTTTATCTTTTGCCTTTATCGGCATAGCATGGAGCAGTATTTCTACCATCCCTTATTCTATAGTAAGCAGTATTGCACCAGAAGAAAGCATGACAAATTATTTTGCTGTATTTAATTTTTCGGTAGTAATACCTCAGGTTACGGCTGCATTTTTATTTGGGTATATTAATCATCATTTTTTAAATGGAAACAGTATTTACATCATGCCAATAGGTAGCTTTTGTATGCTGATAGCTGGCATTGTAATGTTTTTTGTAAAGTATAAAGTCTACCAGCCTGAGTTGATAGACGATTGAAGTTATTGATTTTTTTTTCGCCGTAATATAATGGCTGCATTCGTTTTAAAATCTGCACTAAACCTCACCTCGTAAACCGCTTTGCCATCGTGAATTACCAGCAGGCCGGTATTGGGCGGTATGCTTCCGAGGTTTTCGGCATACATCACCAGCATCATAGAGTCTGGAGTGTCTTTATCAAAATAAATAGTGTGTACATTAGGTTTTATATCGAGCCTTTGCTTAGCAATAATCACTTTGCCATTGAGCAATACGCTTACGGTATCTCCATCTATCTCACCATTGTCGTACAAGGTTAGTTGCAGGCTATCAGATGTGTAATAAATAGATTTTACTGAGCTATTGTTTCTTTCATTTACCTCTACTGCTGCAGTTTTTGATACAGACACCATGTTTTGTGCTGCTACAGGCTTGGGGGCCGATGCTATCACTACAGGCTTTGGCACTATGGGAGCTGCCGTATTTTTCACTACCGGTTTTGTTATTACTGTTTTTACCGGAGGAGGGGCTGTGTTTTTTACAATTACAGGCGCTGGCGCTTTTACCGCAGGCTTTGGCGCAGGTTTTACTACTTCTGGCTGCCTGGGTTGCTCTGGCAATGGCAGTTTTACAGCTACTGACGGCGATGAAACTTTTGATGCAACTTCTATGGATTTCTTATTGGTTATAGTATTCGCTTGCGGCAATTCTGTTTTAGCTGCAAGAACAAAATCGGGTTTTTCTTCCGGCTTATTAAAAGAGAGGTCGTCGGACAAATGAAGCTCCGCTAATTTTTTAAAAATATCCGTTTGCCTGTAATCATTTTTATGCTGTACCATTACGGTGCCCCTTGCCGCTAAATATCGCCGGGTTTTATTGGTACTCCATTCGCCTTGCAGTGTCATTACACTGTCTTTAATGGAGAGCAACATTATCATTGTTTTCTTTACCTCTTTGGGTTGCTCTACACTGGAAGCTTTTGTAATTTCACTTTTATCTACAACAATATATTGATCACCCTGTTTGGTTATATTATGATCTCTGTAAACTACCTGGGGTATTCCATTTTCTTCAAACGAAATGCGGGAGTAGCCCGTAAGCCTGCCTTTGTTTTCGCTGATAGATAATTCAAAAGGAAAGGTCATTTTGGTAGAGTCAACATAAAAGGAGCCCTTCCACACACCGGTAATATCCTGTGCCAATAATTGCAGCGGAAATATAAATACTAATAATAAGCCTGTATATTTTTTTAAAAATGCCAATACAATAATAATTGTACTTAAAGTTACACTATTCTATTTTGTATAATATATAATATGTAAAAAAATAGCTTGCTGCTCTTTTACGGGTTTTATTTTACTTAAATAAAAAGAAGGCGCTTTACATCAATCAAATTTTATTAGCCCAATTACTACCAAAAAAAACGCCGCCCTGTATAAAGGCAGCGTTTTATAATAAAAATTAAGTGTGTTAACCGTTCATGCTTGTCAAAAATTCTGCATTGTCTTTTGTGCCTTTCATGTTTTTCAAAAGGGTATTCAATGCCTCTTCGGGGTTCATATCTGCAATATGTTTACGCAGTATCCACATTCTTTTAAAAATATCTTTGTCTAACAACAAATCATCCCGCCTTGTAGAAGAAGATACAATATCAATAGCAGGATAAATACGGCGGTTAGAAAGTTTGCGATCAAGTTGCAATTCCATATTTCCTGTACCCTTAAATTCTTCAAAAATCACCTCATCCATTTTACTACCTGTATCTACCAGCGCTGTAGCTATAATGGTAAGCGACCCTCCATTTTCAATTTTGCGTGCAGCACCAAAAAACTGCTTTGGTTTTTGCATAGCATTGGCTTCTACACCGCCGCTCAATACCTTGCCACTACTTGGCGCCACAGTGTTGTGCGCCCTTGCAAGACGGGTGATAGAGTCTAACAATATCACCACATCGTGACCGCACTCTACCAGGCGTTTTGCTTTTTGCAATGCAATGGTACTTACTTTTACATGCTTTTCAGCGGGCTCATCAAAGGTAGATGCTATTACTTCTGCTTTTACACTTCTCTCCATATCTGTTACCTCTTCGGGGCGCTCATCTACCAGCACTATCATTAAGTAACACTCAGGATGATTTTCTGCAATTGCATTGGCCAGCTCTTTTAGCAACATGGTTTTACCCGTTTTAGGCTGTGCCACTATTAAGCCACGCTGCCCTTTTCCAATTGGAGTAAACAGGTCCATTATTCTTGTACTAAAATTATCGGACTTTGTAGTAAGGTTTAGTTTTTCAAATGGAAACAAAGGTGTAAGGTAATCAAATGGCACACGGTCCCTCACTTCTTCCGGCGATTTGCCATTAATGGTATTCACTTTTAGCAAAGCAAAATATTTTTCGCCTTCTTTTGGCGGCCTTACACTACCAAATACCGTATCACCTGTTTTTAATCCAAATAATTTTATTTGAGATGGAGATACATAAATATCATCGGGAGAAGAAAGGTAATTATAATCACTGCTGCGCAAAAAGCCATAGCCATCGGGCATCATTTCAAGCACACCCTCGCCCTGTACCACTCCGTCAAATTCAATATTAAAAACAGGTTGTTCTTTTTTGTGCTGCTGACGGTTTTGATGGTTTTGGTGCAAAGGCTCTTCGGGCAACAATTCAGGCTGTTGTACATCTTCTTCATGCAGCATTTGAGCTATATCAGCAGGTATGGTGGTTTGTTCTTCTGTAATGGGCAGCAGTTCTTCTTCAGTATCATCCGGCGCTTCTTCCATGGCTGCTACAGCTTGTGGTTTTTTAACCGAAACCTTTTTTTCGTGGTCAGTTTTTTTAGCTTTTACCACAGGGCCTTCTTTTTTATGCAACTCTGGCTGCATTTCTTCTGTAGCCGGGGCCGCATTTTCGGCAGGCGATTTTGCTATACGTTTGCGCTTTGGCTTTTCATCGGTGGTGCTTTTTTTATCTGTAGCCATAATGGTTTGTTTATCCAGGATTTTTGTAATTAAATCCTGCTTATTTAATTTTTTGGTGTTGGAAATACCCAGTTCATCTGCAATATCAAGCAGTTCAGGAACGAGGAGTTCGTTCAGTTGTAATATATCGTGCATAAAATATAAGAAAATGCCTTTTTCAAAAAAATCCAGTCTTGTGTGTCTGTAAAATGGTAGTTGAAATTTGTTTTTGTTGACGGAACGGCTACAAACTTTGAAGCGATTAGATTAGGATAATCTTATCAACCTTTCCGCTGCAATAATACGCTGTTTTTTTATAACTACACAAATTTTTTATTTTTTAGTGCAGTCGGCTTGCAAAATAAAGCCCGGCATGTGTAGCGGCTATCCGCTACAAATCCGGCACAAAAAGCCTGAACACTATAGCCTCACCGGGTTTTACGCTTCTATCCGCCTGCTTTTCAGCCATGTATCTTTGCTGTGCAATAGTAATACCCAACCCTTTTATATTTGCAGGTAATTAACAATATAATGGCACACCTCAATGTAGAGTTTAAGGCAATTACACACAATTTACTGCATCTTGAAGAGCAGCTAAAAACATTACACCCCATTTTTAAAGGCGAAGATCATCAACTTGACACTTACTTTAATACCGGCACAGGCCGGCTAAAACTTAGAGAAGGCAATATTGAAAACGCTCTTATCTGGTACGATAGAGCAAATATCTCCGGCAGCAAACAATCGCATATTTTATTATATCAACACCAACCCGATAATACTTTAAAACAAATTTTAATAAAAACCCTCGGCATCAAAATTGTAGTTGACAAGTGCCGCCGCATTTATTTTATTGATAATGTAAAATTTCATTTTGATACAGTAAAAGGCCTCGGCAACTTTATTGAAGTAGAAGCTATAGATGCCTATGGAAGCATCGGGCTTGATAAAATAACGGAGCAATGTAATTATTATGCAAGCTTCTTTAATATTAATAGCTCCGATTTTCAATCATTATCTTACAGCGATATGCTTGAAATATAAATCTTTGGTTAAAAACTGTTAATGTTTTTAATAATCTGAACCCGGGTTATGTAATGATAAAAAAATAGCAATCTATCTTGCAAACCTTATAATATTATTTATAATGAAAAAATTGATTTCGTTTTGTGTTGTAGTTTTATTTATACTTTCGGCTTGTCAGTCTTCCAAAAAGAACACAACAGATTCACCCTCTACAGCCGTAGCAGCGTTAAATGGTAGCTGGCAACTAACTTATATTACCGGCCCACGCATTACATTTGATGGGCTTTATCCCAATAAAAAACCTACCATCATTTTTGATGTAACAAAAAAAACAATTGCCGGCAATGCAGGATGCAATAGTTATGGTGGCTCATTAAATGCTCAGCCCGGCAAAATAGATTTTAGCGGCCCAATGTTTTCTACCCAAATGGCATGTGCCGAAGATGAAATGACAGGAGAAACTACCTACCTGCAAATGCTTAAAAAAGTAAATGCATTTAGTGTGTCGGATTCTACTTTACATTTTATGGCAGGCAATTTAGTTCTCATGAGTTTTACAAAAAAATAATTTAATCATTGATTGTAATATTAAAAAGTAAGTGGGCTGCTCTTGCAGCCCGCTTGCATTTTGGTAGTTATGGTATTTAATGGTTATTTTACATTTATTAAAACATTAATATTCCTAACTGCTATATGAAAACGTTTTTCAAGCTGTACTTTATACCGGGTGTGATAATGCTATTTTCGTGTAATACTACCCGTTATACTTACACAGCATCGCCCCCAAACAATCCTTATTTTACTCAAAAAAACCAATCAAAGCTCGCCGCTTATTTCACTTCATCATCTAATCATATTTTAAACAATAACTATGCACATGGGGTAGATGTACAGGCCGCTTATTCTCTTACCAATCATCTTGCCGTTACCTCCTCATTTTTTTATCAAAAAGAAAAAAATGTGTACAATTATTTCTCTTCTTATAATAAACCATTTGATAGCTCGCTGGTAATGTATCATCGAAACTTATTTGATATTGGAGGCGGATATTTTGCAAACCTAAACAGGAGCAATACCCTTAGCATTAATATTTTGGGTAGCTACTCGTTTGGTAAATTTTCTTTTAACGATAATGGTTTAGATTCTAACGGTACCAATTACAGCCGGTATCATTCAAGCAATATATCCCGATGGTATTTGCAGCCGGCTATTAATTTTACCCCATCCGAAGTTGTTACAGTTGCGCTTATTTTTAAACCTACATTGGTACATTATGCCAATATTTCTACTTCTTATTCTCCATCCGAATTAGATTATTTTAAACTAAGCAATATTCAAAATAAAACTAAAGGGTTTATTGAAATCGCAACCAACCTGCAGGTTACCATACCTGAGTGCCCCTGGCTTAAGATTGACTTCATCTTATCGAGAGTAGGAGAAAATACCGGTATAAAACCCGGCACAGTAAGAAAATTTAATGCATCTCTGGGGCTATGTGTAGATTTTTCAAAAATGAAAACAAAAAAATAAAACCGCCTGCAAAAGTGTTTAGCCCTTGCCGGGCTCTTTTACAAAAAGCCAAAATACAACTGAGAGCAATAAGCATAAAAAAGCTATAAGAAACAAGCTGGACGGGTCTTTTGACTGGCTTACAATTTTTGAAACCCCCACCGTCATCATCGACGGAAATACAATACTAAAATTAAATAAGCCCATATACCATCCCATATTTACTGCTTCTACTTTTTCTGACATGATGGCAAACACAATTGATATAACCGCCGACCAGCCAATACCGCACAAGAGCATGCCAATGTAAAAATTAATTTCTGCTGCTCCCCACATATACAAAAATGCATACCCGGCCACCAGGCACAGCAATGCCAACAGGTAGGTTTTTACTTTTCCTATTTTTCTTGTACAAGGTTCCAATACAAATACCGGCAGAAGCACCCCTACAAAATTTAAAATTAAAAATCCCAATGATAGTATATTGCCTGCTGAGCTTTCAACCCCCTGAACTTTGCCGGAAAAAAAAGTAGAAAAAATATTTGCAAAAATTTTATTGGTATCAAGCCCCGGCACAATTTTTTGCTGCACATAAAAAAAACACATTACAAACATACTTTGCAGGCCCAGCCAGGTAAACGAATGTGCCAGCAGTAATTTTTGAAATTCATTATCCAGAGAAGCCTTTTTTTTGCCGGCAATAATTACATAAATGCCCAACAGCAGTGTAAGTACAAGGCAGGCATACATTACTTTTGTTTGATAAGGCGCCCATGCATCTGCCAGTATCATTTTATTAATTACTACAAATAACCCATACAGAATAAATCCATAAAGCGGACACAATGTTTTTACAGTTTTACCAAATGATATCTTTTCTGCTAAGTGCCCGGCATCAGCCGCTTGTAGCTCTCTTGGCTCTGTAATAAAAAACAAAGGCACTATCGAAAATATAAAAACGAGAATAGCGGCCACATAAATCAAAACCAGGTTTCCAAAAGCGATAGAAATAAAATAGGCACCGATAGAAAAACTACCCGACATTACCTGCATCCATGAGTAGGCTTTTGTTCTTTCTGCACCGGTGGGTGTTACATCTGCAATGATGGAACGGGCGGGGTTGAATGTTACATTTATTGACAGGTCTAATAATAAAGCAACCACCACGGCTACTATAAAAACAGAATGCATTCCCAATATTCTGCTGATGGCATCCATCTTTAATAAACCCAGCAACATCAGTGTACCCAATACGCCTCCCATCACAATAAATGGTTTTCTTCTTCCTCCCCAAAACCAGTTTTTATCGCTTATCATCCCTACCAATGGCTGCATAATAATGCCTGATACCGGGCCCGCCAGCCATACCAGCGCCACATCTTCAATATGAAGATGGTATTGCGTACTTAGTATCCAGCTTAGCACAGCCACTTGTGTAGAAAACGAAAAACCAACTGCCGTAGCGGGCAAACTTACTATCGCATAAAAAGTATTGCTGAGTTTTTTTTGAAAGGGCAGCATGTTTATTTTTTTTCTATTTTCCATACGCCCACACTGTATGGCGGTAACTCAATTTTGTTGGCAGCAATTCTGCAATTGCCAAATATCGGTGCAAATTTTAAAGAAGGTAATTGCAATAAAGCAATTTGTTTTTTATCAGAAAGATTTACAGCCACCATTATTTTATTTTTACCATCATCTCTTATAAAGCTGAGCACTTTATCGTTATCGTTTACTGCATTTGCAAATGTGCCCGCAGCCAGGGCATGATGGCTCTTGCGAAGCGCAATGATGGATTTATAAAAATGATACAAAGAATTTTTATTGTTTTTTTCTTCCTCCAGCGAAATGCCATCGTTGGGTTTTATATTGGTACTATCCCACCAGGGTCCGGTATTTTTATACCATAATGCCATGCCTTTGCCCGTTCCGGATTTTGTCCATTCAAAAGCTTCCCGCTGCGGTATATCATTGCCATCTGTATTGCCAAACTTACCATAACCACCTTTTCCATACATGCCAAGCTCCTGCCCATAATAAATGGATGGCACGCCCCCTATCAGAAGCTGTATAGCAGCAGCAGCCCTTTCTTTACCGGGGTCTTTTCCTAAAAATGAAGCCGAACGTGGCACATCATGATTTTCTAAAAAAATAATTTCTTCTTTGCCGGGTGGCAATTGGCTAATGCATGAATTGGCGTTGCGGATAATGTCTTTTTTATTGAGATTTACCATTGCACCCCAAAGGCCAAATGCAAATACACGGTCAATATTTCCTTTTTCAAAATATTTTAATCCGTCATCTGCCCAGTTTCCCTGCTCTGCTGTAAATGTTATTTTTGGGTTCACCGCTTTTACCTTTTTTATTAAAGGAGCCCAAAACGATTGCAACAAATTTCCCAATTGAGGTTTGCCATCCAGCGAATCCATGGTATGATCTAATCTAAAGCCATCAGCGCCATCATCAAATTTTCCATCTTTATTGGGGTCGGCAAAAAAAGAAAACAGTTTAATATTATAGTCCAGCACTTCTTTACTCTTCAGGTTTACGGTAGTTACTTTTATTTTAGAGCCATCATAACTGTTAAGTTCGGTTAAATTAAATACCATGGTAGATGGCCTGGTATGGGCCGAATCCTGAAATAGAATATAGTTACTGTATGGCGATTGTAAATTACCCACAGCATCTTTCCACCACAAATGATCTTCTGTTACATACTGAGTTTCCATATCCAAATATATTTTCATGCCTCTACGGTGTACTTCTTTTACCAGGTGGATGTAATCTGCCATTGTACCATACTTTGGATCAATTTTTTCAAAGTTGTCTGCAAAATAATTATGATAGCATTTTGCATCATACAAAGGCAATAATAAAATGGAAGTAGCGCCTAAATCCTGTATGTAGCCCAGCTTTTGGCGCAAGCCATTCAAATCGCCCTGTAAATCTCCATTACTATCATAAAAGCTTCGCTGAAATACATGATAAATAATTTCTCCGCTATTGCCGCTCATTTTTGATTGGCCAT
Organism: Bacteroidota bacterium; assembly: GCA_018268135.1. Classification (GTDB taxonomy): domain Bacteria; phylum Bacteroidota; class Bacteroidia; order Chitinophagales; family Chitinophagaceae; genus Ferruginibacter. The sequence continues at coordinate 26,664 of JAFDXD010000021.1, read as the reverse complement.
AAACTCCGCTTAGAGCAATAGAAAATAAAAAAACAACAAAGCTTTGTTTAACTAATGGTATCAATTGTAATTTATTTTAGAAGTTATTTTTTAAAATACCCGGCCAAATATTCTTTCAGTTTTACATTAACCTCCCATTGATTTGCCAGAGGCTGTTTTGTAAAAGGCAGGCAGGGCATATAGGGCGCCGGTCCAAATTCAGGACAAATGGCTATTTCTGATTTGCCTTTTTGTTTGTTGCAATGAACTATTGCATCCCACCATTTGGTAAACTGCTGCAAATGATTTTTCCACTCCGGGGCAAAAGGATTGTTTACCTGCGGCCCCTGCTCATACCCTACCCTTGCATGAATATAAGATACATGCGGAATAATTTTATTCAAAATATTTTCCTGGTCGTTTAATAAACTTTCTGATACGGCACAAAAATGAGAAAAGTCGCCGGTAAGCTCAAGCTCCGGAAATTTTTGTAGGTAAGGAATCAAAGAAGCTGTATGAAATGAAAATCGGCCACGGTGAGTTTCATGCAAAATTTTTATCCCTGTTTTGCTGCTTATATTCTGGCAGGCTTCTATCACCCGGCAATTATCGTCAAAAGAAAAATAATCTTTGCCGGTATGCGAATTAATAAATGCAGGCTGATAGGCCGCCAGTTCAAGAAGCTTTAATTCTACTCTTTTAATATAGTCGCTTACATTTTCATTTTCTGCTGCAGTAAGCTGCTGAGGAATAAAAATAAAATCGGGGTTGATATTGCGGGTTAACTCTAATGTTGCAAAAAAATCTTTCTTACTCTCGGTCGAATTCGGCAAATTAATTTCAATCCCCTGGAAATTGCCAGTCATTACTTTTTCAAAAAAAGCCTTTGCAGATAAATGCTCCTGCCCCCAATACGGGCAAATGTATTGTATGTGTATATTCAAATCAATCTTTAATTAAGCATTGCAATTGTTACAATGTATTTTTTAATTTATGTAGTGGCAAATAAAACCGGGTTGATGGGCGAATTAATTATTTGCCCGGGTACAGCGCCTGGGCACCAGGTATTCCAGTCGTTTTCCTGGTTCTTGTTTTCTGGTTTTTTTAATTTCATATCCTTGTCCATGTAAATAATCGTCATTACTTTTCTCATCATGTTAGTGGTATTGGCGCCCGCCCTGTGAAAAGCCCAGCCGGAATGAAAACTGATTTCTCCCGCATCAAAAGGCTCAATGACATGCTTAAAATCGGTTACTTTTAATTTACGTTCAATAGCAATTTCACTCTCATCACCAATTTCAAGCTCCCTGCCTTCTACTATTTGGTGACTGCCTGCGCTAAATTCTAATGGCCCCAGCTCCAATGGTGTTGCCTGCAAGGGCATCCATGCAGTAATTGTTTTGTCAGTTTCGAGCGGCCAGTAATATTGATCTGCGTGCCAGGGGGTAATGCCGCCGCCAGCTTCTTTAAATAAGGCCTGATCGTGGTAAAGCCTTACGCCATTTGTTTGCATTAAATCAGTTGCAATTTTTGCCAACCGTTTGCTAAATACCAGTTCTTTTATTACTTCATTTTCCCTCCATAAATTAAATAACTGAAGGAATGCCTTGCCATAAGTGGATCTTTCTTCAAGAGCTGTATTTACAGTATTCATTTTGGCTACCTGCTCAGCAATTACAGTATTAAAAAACTGCAGGGTTTCTTCATTAAAAACATGCTTAAGTTTTATATACCTGTTTGTATCATAAAAATCTACCTGCTCTTGTGTAAGCTGGTAAGGCTGCTGTAGAAATTGAAGGACCGATGATGGAATAGCGCTCATATTTATCTTTTTTAAACCTCTAAATTACGCTGATAAACAAGGCTTGTATTACACAAAACAATCAAATTATAGCACTATATTGACATTTTTTATTATTTAGAGTAAATATTTGGGCAATTATATGCTATCATTTTAGAGCATAGCATTATATTCGCATTCCTTATTCATTTAATAAAAAACAAACCTGTGTTTTTTATTTCAAAAGACTCCTTTGATTTCTAAAAAAATATCTGGCTATAATATGACAGCAAACAAAAATATTGAAGAGGATAAAAAAAAAGAATCTTACCCTACTAACAAAACCTGGTGGAAAGAAGCCATAGTGTACCAGCTATACCCCAGAAGTTTTAAGGACTCCAATGGAGATGGTATTGGCGATATCAAAGGCATTATTGCTTCATTAGATTACCTGCAAAGCCTTGGCATTACTGTTATCTGGCTAAACCCTGTTTTTTCTTCGCCCAATGATGATATGGGCTACGATGTAAGTGATTATCGCAATATCATGACAGAAATGGGAACCATGAATGATTTTAATGAATTGCTAAATGGATTACATCAAAGAGGGATAAAACTGATAGCCGATTTGGTATTAAACCACACAAGTGATGAGCATGATTGGTTTGTACAAAGTAAAAGCAGCCGCAACAATCCTTATCGAAATTATTATCACTGGTGGCCGGCAGAAAAAGGAGTGCCGCCAAGGCGTTACAGCGTATTTCATGAAGAAGGCGCCTGGACCTATGATAATACCACAGATAGTTACTACCTGCATTATTTCAGTCGCAAGCAACCTGATTTAAATTGGGAAAACCCTACAGTAAGAAAAGAAATGTACGAGGTAATGAAATTTTGGTTAGATAAAGGCGTGGACGGTTTTAGGCTGGATGCTTTTACTTATATCTCAAAAGATAACAGCTACCCTGAGATACCCGAAAAATATAAAGAGGATCCATTCAGTTATTACTCATGCGGGCCGGGGCTGCACAACTATTTACAGGAAATGAACAAAGAGGTTTTTAGTCATTATGATTTAATGACCGTGGGTGAAGCATCCGGCATCACTCACGACCAGGCTTTGCTGTTTACCGCCACAGAGCGAAAAGAAATACAAACCCTTTATCATTTTGATCATGCCAACTGGGGCAGAAATAAAAATAATTTGTATTACCCCGATTTAAAAAACAGGAAACTGACCGACCTGAAAAAAATATTTTCTCTTTGGGATGCTGCATTTGAAAATGACGGTTGGGGCGCTGTGTATCTTACCACTCACGACCAAAGCCGCATGGTAAGCCGCTTTGGCAATGATACTACTTACAGAAATGAGTCTTCAAAACTGTTGCTTACTTTTTTATTAAGCATGAGAGGCACTCCCTACATTTACCAGGGCGATGAAATTGGAATGCGAAATATTCGCTTTGAAAAAATTGGCGAATACAAAGACCTTCATACCATTAATTACTACCATTACCTGGCTACCACCGGTGGCGACACACAAGCTTTTATTGAGGCGCAAAAAGAAACGGCGAGAGACAATAGCCGCACACCATTTCAGTGGAGCAACCAAAAAAATGCAGGGTTTACCAACGGAACCCCCTGGATAAATGTAAACCCTGACTATGAATCAATAAATGCAAGGAATGCAGAAAATGACCCTGCAAGTATTTTGCATTATACCCGTAAAATGATTGCCTTACGAAAAGCCTTGCCAGTATTGGTTTATGGCGATTTTAATTTGTTAGAAAAAGAAAGCGAAACACTTTTTGTATTTACCCGTCGCCTGGCAAACATGCAGGTATTGGTGGTTTTAAATTTTAGCGATACAGAAACCGCATTTACCCTTCGGGCAAATGATAAAATTGTAAAAGAAATCATTAATAACTATAATGAACAAACGCATTTTGAAAATAGCCGGGTGGTTCTTAAGCCCTGGCAGGCTATCCTGTATGAATGTATAACAGATGAGAGCTAAATTAGAACAACTATCAGCTAAAAAAAACAACCAGTCATTTGTATGCTATGAAATGACGCAACCCTCCTTTGATTTTTTTTGGCATTACCATCCTGAGTATGAGCTTACTTACATTGTTTCCGGAAAAGGAAAAAGGTTGGTGGGCAATCATTATGAATCTTTTTCAGAAGGTGATTTAGTGTTGATTGGCAGTAACCTTCCGCACACCTGGATCAGTGAAAAAAATAAAACACAATCCTGCAAAGCCATTGTTATTCAGTTTTCAAAAGAATTTATAGAGCCCTTTGTACAGTATGAGGAATTGAAAGACATAAAAAATTTAATTTCAAAATCTTACAAAGGCATTTGCTTTACTTTATCAAAAAAAAATAACACTGCATCTTTGATTAAAGAAATGGTACGCCAATCGGGCGCCGACAGGCTTTTGCTACTTTTACAAATTTTAAAAACACTTACAGAAGAAAAAATAACCTTACTCAACAAAACCGCTTTTAAATCCATAAAAAGAAATATTAATGAGCAGCGAATCAATAAAGTGTTTCAATATGTTCAAAATAATTTTCGTCATAAAATATACCTGAATAAAGCTGCAGCAATCATCCATTTATCTGAAAGCGCATTTTGCAAATATTTTAAACGCATCAGCGGCATTACATTTTCTGACCATGTAAATGAAATTCGAATTGCCCACGCCTGCCAGTTGCTACTCGAATCAGACATACCAATTTCGCAAATTGCTTACCACTCCGGTTACGAATCTCTTACCTATTTCAACAGGATTTTTTTAAAAAAGAAAAAACTAAGCCCAAAAAATTTTAGGGAATTGGCCTAAACTTCCGGAGAATAACCCTTCGATAATTTGTTTAATTTTTTTTTGATGGTTGAAAGGTAAAAAAGATAAATATAGTAGCTTCGGGTAATAATTAAAATATGTGCATGAGTACACTTACCATCACAAGCATTCAAACCAATTTATTTTGGGAAAATAAGCAGGCAAACCTGCGTATGCTGCAAGAGAAAATAAACAGTATTCCTGATCATGCGGAAATAGTAGTGCTCCCCGAAATGTTTAGTACAGGATTTAGCATGAATGCAGCTACACTTGCCGAAACAATGGATGGCAATACCATTAATTGGATGAAAGAAATTTCTGCAAAACAAGGCATTATTCTTACCGGAAGTATCATCATTAAAGAAGAAGAAAAATATTTTAACCGTTTGATTTGGATGTTGCCCAATGGTAATTATGGTTATTATGATAAGCGGCATTTGTTTGCCTTTGCCGGCGAAAATCAAAATTATTCATCCGGCAATAAAAGATTAATAGCTTCAGTAAAAGGCTGGAAAATTAATGTACAAATTTGTTATGATCTACGTTTTCCGGTGTGGGCAAGGCAAAATATAATTTCTCAGCAAGAGGGGCAGGAGTATGATGTATTGCTGTATGTAGCCAATTGGCCGGGCCGCCGCAGCCATGCCTGGAAAACGCTGTTGTGTGCAAGAGCCATAGAAAACCAGGCTTATGTAGTGGGCGTAAACCGGGTGGGCAATGATGGTAATAATATTTACCATAGTGGTAATAGTATGATGATTGACCCATTGGGTGAAGTGCTTTATCACATGGAAGATGATGAAGATATTTTTACCATCACCTTACAAAAAGAACATGTAAACCAGGTAAGAGAAAAGTATCCCTTTTGGAAAGATGCAGATAATTTTAAAATTAATTTGTAGTATCTTTTTTTATTAACTCTTTTACAATTTCCATTTTTTTATCTATTCCATTTACCAGCGCCTGATAGTTGGTAGGTATGTAAATATCAGGCATTATTCCTTTGCCCTTTTCGGGTATATGCTTGTATTGCACCAGCCTGAATAAGGGAAGCCTTACCCTTACCCCCGTGTTGGGCAAAATAATATCCGGTATCATGATGCCATCATTGCCATACCAGCCGCCGCCGGTTTCTTCGCCTGCAAGCAAAATATTTTTTTGCCCTTTTATTGCATTGCAAAATAAGGCAGCCGCCGAAAAGGTGGGGCCATTTGTTAGCACATACACTTTACCGTTATAATGATTTTGTCTCTTGGGTTGATACAGTTTATTTTCAAGATGCCGAAGATGATAATTACCATCAGCTTCTTTATGTGTGATAAAAGCCAATTCTATATTGTTCAACATTTTATCTTTTATATATTTTGTATAAGGCGATAAGCTTTTTGCCTTTGCATAAAGGCTGTCTGCTACTTTAAAAGGTTGGTGCGTTAGATATTTTGTAAGAAGGGTAGAAAGCCCCACACGCCCGCCGCCATTGCTTCTTACATCAATAATCAGATGACTGATTTGTTGCTTTCGAAGTGTTTTAAAAGTTGTTTTAAAAAAATGCCGGAGATTGCCTTTAGAAAATGTATTTAGCGTAATGGTTGCAAACTGCCTGCTGCTATCAATTTCAAAAGAGCGAAATTCTTTTAGCCTCATTGCCCGGGGTAATCGTTTTTCTCTGTTCCTTTTTGTGCTTGCAGATTTACTGCTGTCTTTCTTCGGAACAAACAATGGAACATTGGTTGTCTTTTCCACAGCATCATCAAGGTAAGTTACAGCATAGGTTTTACTTAGTCCAAATATATTCCGGTGAAAATAAGGGAGGTTGGCGCTCATCCTAATATAGTTCACATTATCGGCATACCCGTCTTGAGGAAGATAATTAAATATGGTTTGTATCAATTCATGGTTGCGAATACCATTAATAGAGGTAAGAAGCGTGCCTCTTTTAAAAATACTATCATTTCGTATAAGGCTTGCCGTTACTGCCATGGTATCGTTCCACACTTTTACATACAATGGAAAAGAAGGTAACCGCTTTCCTTCTATCCATTTGCCATAAGCTTTGCTCATAGCCACCGTAGTATGGCCGCAATGAATTTTATCTACCAGGGGTGCTAGTATATGCCAGGCAAACTGTTGCTCCGTCATGCTATCTTTTATTGCATTGTAATAGTAGGTAAAATAATAATCCATACTATCTTTAGGTGTGTACCAATACAAGGAAGGGTGCTTGGTTTCAAGAATATTTTTGAGCAGCCTGTAGTCTTTTTGAATAACTTCCGGGGAGTACTTTTTTTGTGGGGAATAATTTTTAAACCCCGTGATACAAGATGCCAACAGCCAGCAGCACAACAGTAAATAAGCTACGGGCAACTTGTTCATAAAGCATTGTATAATTCAGCCTCCAAATTAATATTAATTTCAGTTATTTAAAAAACATTTCAATTTCATTGAAAGTAAACAACCCCCGCAGGTTTTAAAGCCTTTTATCATTATCTTAAAAAAATATCTGACCGGCATTGTGATTTTTTTGACCCGTTTGCGAATAATAATAAAAGTATATTTAAAGCTTAATGGACAGCGAAAACGAAAAATCAAAATTTATACAGCTTATAGAAGAAAATAAGCGAATAATTTATAAAATATGCCAGTCCTATTGTCCCGATAAAAACGATAGGGAAGATCTGGCACAGGAAATCATTTATAACCTTTGGAAATCGGGCAGGCAATTTAATAGCGAATATAAATTTTCTACATGGATGTACAGGGTTGCATTAAATGTAGCTATTTCATTTTATAGAAAAGAAAAAACAAAAACCGCTGCTGTACCAATTGATGAAGTTTTACACCTGGCCGATAAGAACCACGAAAACACAGAAGCTGATGAAAAAATTAAATTGCTGCAAACCTTCATTAATGAGCTTAAAGCCCTTGATAAAGCCCTGATGCTACTTTATCTGGAAGGCAGGCCCTATATCGAGATTGCAGAAATACTCGGTATTACCGAAACCAATGTAGCTACCAAAATAAACCGTATAAAAAATAATTTGAAAGAAAAATTTACTGACATAAAAAATTAAAAAAATGAATATTGATAATTTACAAGACATCTGGAAGGCCTATGATCATAAGTTAGAAGAGTCACGGGTTTTAAATATGCAATCCTGGGTTTTAAATTTAAAATGTTTTGAAGATTTGCAAAAGCAAAAAGCAAAAGCAAAACTAAACAGGCTGGCCACTTTAAAAAAATGGGCTGTATTTTTAGGGATAATCTGGGTATTGTTTCTCTTGTTTTTAATTGCCCACTCTTTAGTGTTTTCTAAAATAGCGTTTGTAATTTCTGCGGGGGCAATTGCCGTTATTACGAGTATTGGTGTGGCAATGTACATCAGGCAGATAATTCTTATTCGTCAAATTGACAATAGCGAAAACATCATTTACGTACAACAAAAGCTGGCAGAGCTTCAAACCTCTACATTAAATATCCCTCGCATACTTTTTTTACAAAGCCCGTTTTATTGTACCTGGTGGTTTACTCCCGCATGGGTTAGTAGTGGCGATCCGGGGTTTTGGTTTATTTCTTTACCTATTGCCTTGCTGTTTGTTTATTTTTCACTCTGGCTTTATAAAAATATTAGCTATAAAAACTGTGATAAAAAATGGTTCAAAATATTGTTTAACAGCCCTGAGTGGACATCGGTAATAAAAGCAAAAGATTTTATGAACGAAATTGAAGTTTTTAAAAAAGACATGGCATAAAAATGGCCGGCAACTATTGTCCGGCCATTAAATGAACCAACTTACCCTCAAAAAATTTTCTTAATTAACCACTTTACTTTTTTCTAATCCTTCTGCTTTTTGCAATAAGCCAATAAACTCTTTTCTGTATCCTTCTGCATCTGTGCCAATAGCTGATTTTGCAAGAGCCATCACGCTTTCAAAACTACAGTTGCCCTTATATTCACTATTGCGCAGCAACATTGCAAAGCCCGAAACTGCTGTAGCAAATCTAAAATTATCAGAAGTATTATTTAAAGCAATGTTTCTATCTGCCAACGGATGTACTATTAATTCACTTTTTTCATTGCCCGGGTTTTTATAGCGGAATTTTACAGTAAGCATTTCATCATTAAAATCGGAGGTTGCAATTTTATTTGTCTGCTGATATTTTAATGGATCTACATTTTTTAAAAATTCAGATTCCACTCCGGTAGGAATTATTTCATACAGCGCTGTTACCGTATGCCCGCTGCCCAGCTCTCCTGCATCTTTTTTATCGTTGTTAAAATCTTCTTTATTTAACATCCTGTTTTCATATCCAATTAGCCTGTAGCCGGCTACTTTTGCAGGGTTAAATTCTACCTGCAGCTTTACATCTTTTGCAATGGTAAATAATGTGCCGCCAAACTCATTTACCAATACTTTTTTTGCTTCATTTATTCCATCAATATAAGCGTGGTTGCCATTGCCTTTATCGGCAAGCTCTTCCATTTTACTGTCTTTATAATTACCCATACCATACCCAAGTACCGTCAGGAATATTCCATTATCTCTTTCGCCTTCTATTAATTTTACCATTGCTGCATCGCTGCTTTCGCCTACATTAAAGTCACCATCGGTGCAAAGTATTATCCTGTTATTACCATCTTTCATAAAATTATTTTGCGCTATTTTATACGCCAGCTTTATGCCTTCGCCCCCTGCAGTAGAACCCCCGGCTTCTAAGCCATCAATGGCTTCTTTTATTTTTATTTTGTTGGCTCCGCTTGTTGCAGGCAGTACCATGCCTGCATTTCCGGCATATACCACTATCGATATTTTATCATTCTCTCTTAATTGGTCGGTCAATAATTTCATTGATTGTTTTACCAATGGCAATTTATTTTCATCCATCATAGAGCCGGAAACATCAATTAAAAACACCAGGTTGCTTGCCGGTAAATTATTGTAGGGTATTGTCTTTCCCTGCAGGCCTATCAGTACCAGTTTATTATTTTTATTCCAGGGGCAATCGCTCATTTCTGTATTGATAGAAAATGGGTCTTTGCCGGTGGGCTGCGGATAATTGTATTTAAAATAATTAATCATTTCTTCTGTACGCACAGCGCCAGTGGGTGGCAATTGATTATTGTTTAAATACCTGCGTACATTGCTGTATGATGCGGCATCTACATCAATAGAAAAAGTAGAAAGCGGGTCGTCCTTTACTTTATGAAAACCATTTTCTGCAATATTGCTGTACTCCTCAGTGTTAAACTCCTGCTCATAAGGCGCAGGCGAGCCGCTGTATCCGACACTAGATTTATCTGTCATTGTAACGCTTGCATAAAGCTCCTCACTTTTAACTGTTTTTTTAATATGGCCAGTACTTACTACTACTTCATCTAAAGGCGCTTTAGTATCTGCCATTACTACATTAATCTGAATTTGCTTATTGATTTTTACTTTTTGAGATTGGTAACCTACTGCTGAAAAATGCAGATAGATATTTTTTTCACTTACCAAAATGCTATAATACCCATTTGAATTTGTAAGGCAGGCTTGGGCGCCGGCGCTTACAGTTGCTGCTACTACAGCTTCTCCACGGCTATTGGTTACATAGCCTGTGATGGTAACCTGCCTGCTGTTTTTAAATGCCAATACTGCAATAAGTATGGGCAAAAGAATTAAAATAATTTTTTTCATAAAAGATGTTTTTAAAAAATTTTATTGTGAAGTTGTTTACGCTCTTGTTATTAGGGATGCTGTATTTTTACCAATTACATAAAGTCCTTAAAAAAATTAAATAACTTTATTGTATTGGCATTTATAAAAAAAATAACAGGCGAACTTACGGATGAGCTGCTACTGCAGCAATACAAAGCATCCGGCAATATTAATACCCTTGGCGATTTGTATAATCGCTATATGGATATGATATATGGTGTGTGTTTAAAATATTTAAAAGAGCCTGACGAGGCTAAAGATGCAGTAATAAATATTTTTGAAGAGCTGGTACCCAAATTAAAAAAATACGAGGTGGAAAACTTTAAAGCCTGGCTTTACCAATTGGCAAAAAACCACTGCCTGATGAAAATTAGGGCTGCAAAAAATAAACCTACGCAGGTAGATATCGACTTTGTGCATTTACCTGAAAATATGCATCCTGATAGTGTAATGGAAAAAGAAGCAACTCTTATACTAATGGAAAACTGTATAGAGCAACTTCCACCCGAGCAAAAGCAGGCGATTCAATTATTTTATTTACAGCAAAAATGTTATAAAGAAATATCTGAATCTACTTCAATTGAAATAAATAAAGTACGGAGCTTTATACAAAACGGAAGAAGAAATTTAAAAATATGTATGGATAAGCAGGCAATGGAAAAAGCATAAAATGGCTGATAACAATAAAACATATACCGTAGCAGACTTTGCAGCATACCACTCTGGCAAAATGCCTGAGGCAGAAATGTATTTGCTGGAAAAAGCAGCGCTGGAAGACCCTTTTTTGGCAGACGCATTAGAGGGTTATGCTTTTACTACCGATGCCGAAAAAGATGTGAAGGATATTAAAGAGCGCTTAAAAGATAAACAAAAAAGCAAAGCTGTATTTTTTATTTCTTCATCCTATAAAGGTTGGTGGCGTGCTGCAGCAGCTATTATTATTGTAAGTGGTGCCGCAATTTTATTTTATACATTTAACCATACCACAAAAGATACCAACCTGGCTTCAACAGCCACTAATAAAACCTTGCCCTTGCAAGATAGCAATGCTAATACTGCCGTTGCTAAAAATGAAAATGAGCCTGTAGAAAACAAAACTGCCGCTCAAAGCAATGATTTAAATACCTCAAAAAATAATACCGATAAGTCTGCAGCTCCTGTAGCGGCTTCAGAAATGCCAGAAAATGAACAAAAGGCTGCACTTCATTTTGATAAAAAAGAAAATGTTTTAACAGATAAAATTGCGGCTAAAGAAGTGGCGCCAACTGTAGCTGCTGGCATTACAGTTAAAAACAACAACAGCAGAGCTATTGCTGATACCGTCGGCAGTGTTTCACAAAATACTGATGAAAGCATTGTTGCTGCCTCGCCAAAGGGCTACCGGGAAAAAGATATTATATTATCAACTAAAAAATCGGCTGATATTAAAAAGAGTGAAGATAATGCAGCCTTGAGTGAAGTAGTTGTATCCGCCGCCGGAGTGGATAAAAGCAAAAGGGCATCTAAAATTAATATGAATACTAAAGCTATTCCTGTAGGCGCTAAAGATGTGTTTGATACCTATATTGCTCAAAGTGTTCAAAACTTTAAAGACACTTCTACAATACAACATTCGGGCATGGTGCTGCTTTCTTTTGACTTATTAAAAAATGGAAAGCCTGAAAATATAACTATTGTAAGCTCTTCGTGCATACCATGTAATGCCGCCGCTATCAGCATATTAAAAAACAGCCCGGCCCGCCCAGGCAAAAAGGGGAAAGGCATCTTGTACTCAATGAGCTTTTAATGCATTAGGGATAGAAGCGAAAATCCTTTTGTGCTGCCTTTGAGTACAAAAGATTGTAGCGGATAGCCCGGCCCGAAGGGAATGCCAAAATAATTTTTTTGATAATTGTATTTCCTTTAAAAACCGCAATAGGCTTATCTTTGCACTCCAAAATATTTTTTATGTACAACAAGCGCACAAAAATCAATGCTTTACTTCAGGCAGATACTACCAATTATGAAGCAACGGTAATGGGGTGGGTTAGAACATTTAGAAACAACCAGTTTATAGCTTTGAATGATGGGAGCACTAATAATAATTTGCAGGTAGTGGTAGCGCTTGGTCTGCTGGATGATGCTACGCTTAAACGCATTACCACCGGCGCCTGTATAAAAGCTACCGGCGAAATTATTGCTTCGCTTGGCAAGGGGCAAAAGATTGAATTAAAAGCAACTTCCATTGAAATATTGGGCGATAGTGATGCTGAAAAGTTTCCGCTTCAACCTAAAAAACACTCGCTTGAGTTTTTACGTGAAATTGCTCATCTTAGATTTCGTACCAATACTTTTGGTGCAGTTTTTAGGGTAAGGCATTCTCTGGCTTTTGCTATTCACCAATTTTTTAATGATAAAGGTTTTGTGTATTTGCATACGCCCATCATTACGGCAAGCGATGCAGAGGGCGCCGGCGAAATGTTTAGAGTTACCACGCTGCCTTTAGATGGTACCGCTCCAAAAAATGCTGATGGCGCTATAAATTATAAAGAAGATTTTTTTGGTCGTAGTACAAACCTTACCGTTAGTGGTCAGTTAGAAGGTGAGCTGGCAGCTATGGCCTATAGTGATATTTATACATTTGGCCCAACATTTAGAGCCGAAAACAGCAATACAGCCCGCCACCTGGCTGAGTTTTGGATGATAGAGCCCGAAGTGGCTTTTAATGATTTGGAAGATAATATGAACCTGGCAGAGGAGTTTATTAAATATGTGATTAACTATGCTTTAAAAAATAATAAAGAAGATATTGAATTTTTAGCGCAGCGTCTGGAAGATGAAGAAAAAACAAAACCTCAGGCCGAACGCAGCGAAATGGGCCTGCTGGAAAAATTAAATTTTGTAGTGAACAACCAATTTGAAAGGCTTACTTATACTGAAGCTATTGATATATTAAAAAACAGCAATCATAATAAGAAAAAGAAATTTCAATACCCGGTAGAAAATTGGGGAACAGATTTGCAAAGCGAACATGAGCGCTACCTGGTAGAAAAACATTTTAAAAAACCCGTCATCTTAACCGACTATCCTAAAGAAATAAAATCGTTTTACATGCGGATGAATGATGATGGAAAAACGGTGGCCGCAATGGATATACTGGCGCCGGGCATTGGCGAAATAGTTGGAGGCAGCCAAAGAGAAGAACGCTATGATAAGTTGGTACAGCGTATGAAGGAAATGAATGTTCCTGCTGAAGAACTTGATTTTTATTTAGATACCCGTCGTTTTGGGTCGTGCATACATGCGGGCTTTGGGCTGGGTTTTGAAAGGCTGGTGCTTTTTGTAACGGGTATGACCAATATTCGGGATGTAATTCCTTTTCCGAGATATCCTAAAAGTGCTTCGTTTTAATTCTTTATAAATCCGCAAAGTTTTTCTCTGCGGATTTTTTATTTACATTGGTATAAGAAAACTATTTTAACTTTTTAATATACTACCATGAGAGGAAAAAAATATCTTGATTATATTATAAATCCACTGGAGCTTCTGCGAACTAAAAAGGTATTGCATGTAAACCCCACCGTTAGTCCCAACAGAAGCACACCCGTCCATCCTAAAATTACTTTGTATGAATATGATACAGAAAATTCAAGTTGTATTAATATTACAAATATTGATGAAACTTACCCCTCTCTTACTTCTTTAAAAAACTCCTGGATCAATATTGATGGTTTACGCAAGGAGGATGTAGATAAAGTATGCTCACATTTTGGTATTCACCAGTTGATTGCAGAAGATATATTGAGTATTGGCCAACGGCCTAAAATGGATGAATTGAACGGCATTATTTTTTGCCTGCTGAATATGCTTTATTTTAATGAAAAAATTTCGGCAGTAGAAACCGAGCAGGTTAGCATTGTATTAGGTAAAAATTTTGTTATCAGTTTTCAGGAAGATGAAACAAGAGATGTATTTAACAGCTTACGTGAAAAATTAAATATTGCAGGCAGCAAGGTAAGGATGAGTGGCGCTGATTTTTTATTTTATACCCTGATAGATTTAATAGTAGACAGCTATTACCTGGTTATGGAAAAAATGGGTGATAAAATAGAATTGCTTGAAGAAGATATTTTACGAAACTCTAACACTCGTACCCTTGCACGCATAAGCATGTTGCGTAAAGAAATGATTGTACTAAAACGAAGCATTGCACCGGTAAGAGAGTTGGTAAATGGTATATTGCGAAGCGGTAGCAGCCTGATAGAAGATAAAACAGAAAAATATTTTAAAGACGTGTACGACCATATTATACAGGCAAATGATCTTGCAGAAAATTATCGGGATATGATGATGAACTTACATGATTTGTACCTGAATAATGTAAACTTAAAAATGAATGAAGTAATGAAGGTAATGGCCGTAGTTACCTGCCTGCTTGCACCCGCTACTGTAATTGGTGGTATTTTCGGGATGAATTTTGAACAGATACCACTGTTACACAATCATTGGGGGTTTTTTATATCAGTAAGCGCCATGTTGCTCATACCATTGGCTATGCTATGGATATTTAGAAAAAGAGGCTGGTTTTAAAAATGGTATTCTACCATTAAAAAGCTTCTTTTACAATATTTTCATTTGCAATTCCCAAAGCAGATAATTGTTTTTCTACCGCTTGCATCATTGGCTCTGGCCCGCATAAGTAGTAATATTTTGTTTGATCGGTTGTAAGTTTTTTTATCAGGCCTTCTGTTATAAAACCATGCTCATACCCGGCAATATTTTCATCAGACAAAATGTTTATAAAATTGCTTCCCAATAGATTTGTAAACTTATCTTCCAGTATAATATCTGCCTTGGTTTTATTGGCAAATAATAGTTTATTGTTGCCTACTTTATTTTGTTTTTCTAAAAATTTAAAGATGGCTATAAAAGGTGTAACCCCCGCTCCGCCTGCAATAAAGATGCCTTCGCCTTTGTAACCAATATCGCCAAACACATCGTGTATTATAAGTTCATCTCCGCTTTTTAGTGAAAGCAACTGATTGGTAACCCCATTGTGTGATGGATAAGTTTTAATAGAAAATTCAATAAAATCATCCTCGGGCAATGATGTAAAAGTAAACGCTCTTAGCTCTTGCTCCCAGCCGGTTTTGTTGATAGAAATATCTACTGCCTGGCCGGGGTTATATTGTAATGATGCCGGCTTTTCTGCTGTTATTTTTAGTACATCGTGTGTAAGCCTGTCTATTGATTTTATTTTTACAATTTGTTTCATGTTACTTTATTTATTGTTTTGAATATACGATAAAAATTCCTGCCTGATTTTCTCTTCCTCAAAGCGGCCGTAGTAGCAGGCAGTGCTGGTGCAGCTACTGGTATCTTTAATGCCTCTTGAGGCTACACATAAATGATCAGCTTCTATATACACCGCCACATCATTGTGTTGCAATACTTCTTTTAATGCATCAGCTATTTGTATGGTTAGCCGCTCCTGTACCTGAGGCCTTTTGGCGTAATGCTGCACCAGCCGGTTTATTTTTGACAGGCCAATTACCTGCTTGCCGGGTATGTATGCTACATGTGCCTTACCAATAATGGGTACAAAATGATGTTCGCAATTAGAGTAAAGAGTAATATTTTTTTCAACCAGCATTTGATGATATCCATATTTATTTTCAAAAAGGCTTATGGCCGGTTTATTTGCCGGGTTTAATCCGCTAAACATTTCTTTTACATACATTTTAGCAACCCTTTTTGGAGTACCTCTCAGGCTGTCGTCATTTAAATCAAGGCCAAGCGTGTGCATTATTTCAGTAAAATGATGCTCTATCTTTTTTATTTTTTCTTCGTCTGTCAGTTCAAAAATTTTATCGCCGGTTTGCAGCTCTGCAATCGCTTTGTCCATATACATTTTTACTATTTCGCTCATAATGATTTTTATAGATTATTTATTTTATTCATTACATTTTCTACAATGGCATCACAATAAATTAAGTTAAACTCATACAGTTCGGCTGCAGAGTATGATTTTTCTATCTCATTCTTCATCATAACCTTTGCCCTGCTCAGCCTGACTTTTACATTTACTTCGCTTATGCTTAATAGTTGGGCTGTTTCGGCAATATCCAGGCCATTTATTTCTCTTAATGAAAACACCATGCGGTAATCAAAGGGTATTTTTTCAAGTGCATTTTCAATAATATGACCCAGTTCTCTATTTTGAACAAGCCTATGGGTATCATTATTTGTATTTGTAAACAATGGCTTTGACTGATTATTTACTTCTACCATAATTTCATTTTTAAAGCTTGATTTTTCTTTTTTGCGGTAGCAATTATTCATCATTATACGGATTATCCATGTTTTAAAACTGGCCCTTCCTTCATACTGTGCAAGGCTTTTGTAGGCATCTATAAAACTATCCTGCATTAAATCTTCGGTATCCTGGTGGTTATAGTTATACGACCTGCCTACCTTATACAAGTATGGATTGTACCTGCGAATAATAATTTCATAAAGCGATTTCTCTCCTTTTATAATGCGGCTTATGATTTCTTCTTCTGTATATTTTTCAAATTGTTTCATATTTTTCAACTATAAAATATCACCCTGGTATCGTTTAAAATATTTAAGTTATATAAACCATTACCAATATTTTGATATGGCTAATGCAAAAAAACATTAATTGAAAAAATTGCTTTAAACCCTCTATAACCTTATCTTTTTTATGCTTTCAATAAGTTAGAGAATGTGAAGATCAAAAAGGTTACAAAAAATCTAAAATAATTTTATCGAATGGTAGGGGGTATAAAATTTATTAGGGCTAACTAGGGCTTTTCATTAAAGCCGGGATATTTATTTATATTAAAATTACCGTTGCATAGGTTGTTTATACACCGGCACAGTGCTGCAAGGCTCGCCATACATGATGCTTTTGGCTACCGGACGCAATATTTTAGTAATTTCTATATAGGCTGCCTCCGGAATGGGCAATTCGCCACAGCCTTTTATTACTATGCGCTTATCTTTATACTCATCGGGCTGTATGGTATTGATGTTTTTTAATAATTGTAATTGTATGGCTGTTTGCTCTGAGCCAAAAATAATTTCTGAAGCTACGGGTTGTAATGTACTGGCAGCTAACATATAAGCCCACATAGGTATTACGGCATCTGTACTACAGGTAAGCGCTACTATTTTATCCCGGTAAATATTGATGTCTAATTGCTTTAATGCTTCCCTAAAATTTTTTTCTTTTAAAATTAAGCCCATAAAAAGATAGTCCTTCATATCAAAAACAGCAATATCTGTTTTGGGATAAAAATCTTCCAGGTTGAGTGAAAGAATGCCGCTTTCAGCTACTTTATTTTTAAAAATTTGTTCGCCACTCATTTTACAAAATTAAAACAAAAAAGCCGCCACAAATTAATGCGGCAGCTTTTATGATTATCGTTAAACGGAATATTTTAGAATACTTTACTGCGATTGTCTTTGATATCAGCCTGGTTTTTTAACCCTTCATACCAGTTAGTAGTTTGGCTGCGTAAAGCACTTAACCTGTTTGTTAATTTTTGTGCTGCAGTAGCTGCATCATCTGCAGGTTTTGATTGAATGCTGTTTACTTTTAATACATACACTGCAGACTGGCCCTCAATGGGAGCAGAAGCCTTTGTTTGATTTTCTTTATTAAAACTAGCTCCAATTACTTTTGGTTCAGCTCCAATACCCGGTATTAATTGTGTAGCCATTGTAATAGATGAGTCTGCCCCGGCTTGCATTACCTGCCTGTTATAAGCTGCAGCCGCAGCTTCTAAAGTTGGGTTAGCGCCTATTTTAGTTTTTATAATGGCTGCTTTCTTTTGATTACGCACTACAGCTTCGGCTGTTGGCCTTGCCGCTGCAGCATCCATGGTTCCTTCTTTTTCTATTTTATCAAGCGTAGCTACTATAAAGTTATCGCCAATACTAAATGGCTCACTCACCATACCTGGTTTTGCGCCAAAAGCCCATTTTACCAATTGACGGGCATCTTCAATATTGCCAATATTATAATCATTTTCTTTTATTAGCGTTGGCACCTGTATTAATTTGAGGCCATTTTTAGCAGTGTAGGCGGCTAAAGATGCCCCGTCTTTTTGTGCAGAAGCTTTTGTAGCTGCCAGGCTTGCATTATTAATGGTTACATCGCTTGGGGTAATTTGTTTTGAAATAAATGCAATTTTATAGGCAGGCTTAAAATCTTTTTGGTCTTCAATATTAATTACATGGTAGCCAAATTGTGTTTTTACTACATCTGTACTACCTACAGGTTTTGTAAATACAAAATCATTAAACTCGGGCACCATTCTTCCAAAATCAAATGTTCCCAATTCGCCGCCCTTATCTTTACTACCATCAGCAGAATATTTAGCAGCAAGCTCTGCAAAGTTTCCTCCGGCTTTTATTACAGTAAGCAGGCTGTCTGCCAATTTTTTTGCAACCGAATCTTCCATAATGGGCTGGCCGGTTTGTGGGTTTACGGTTGCTATTAATATATGTCTTGCTTTTACACTATCGGGCAATTGTTTAGAGCCTAATACTTTTGCCAATACATAATTTCCATTATCGGCATAAGGGCCAAATACAGTACCAAATGGCTGAGATAAGATACTATCCAACGCTGAGGACTGAATTTTTGATTTTGGTAAATACTCATCTGTAAACGGTGTTTCAGATGCATTTCTTGCCACAAATGCTTTGGCATTGGTATCTGTAGAAAAACCGGGTTTTATTTGTGCCACTACATCTTTTATCCTTGCACTATCATCTCCATTTGGCAATTCGCTAAAGCTTACATAACTGATACGGCAACCAGCTTCTTGCTTAAATTGTTTTTTATGTTTTTGTACATATTCATTTATATCTGCATCGGTTACTTTTACTGCACTATCTGATACTTCGCTATAGCCAATACTTACATAAGATATATTGGCAAATTCTTTTGCTTCAGTGGCTTCTTTTTGCTGCATCCAGGCTGGGTAGTATGCACTTGCCGCTATTAAGCTACCATACTTTGCTACAAGGCTCGATAGTATCAATGGGTCTGTTAACTGTGCATCTATCCTTTCTTTATCTTCACCTTTTAATTTTTTTATACTGGTAATAGCTTCCTGCGCTTTACTAATATCTAATTTACCTGTAGCAGCATCCGTCATCCCTTGTTCCTGCAAAAAAGGATTATTTTGATCATTACTTAATAAAATAGACGACATTTCTTTTGACGTAAATGTGATGCCTAATTTTTTGGTTTCTTTAAAAAATATATCTTCTGCTACCATCTGGTTCCACACCTGCTCTCTTATCTGGTTGCTTCTTGATGTAGTTGGCCTTTGCCCGGATCGTTGTGCCTCCTGATCTTCTGCCTGTTTTACCCTTTTATTAAATTCGTTTAATTCTATTTTAGTACCATCTACTTTTCCAATAGAAGAAGATGACAAAGAACCGGCTTTTTTATCATCACTGGTTATAATAAAAGCTATAATAGCTAAAGCAATTGTGCCCGCAAGTAAATACCTGTTTTTCTGTATTGATTGTATTATCTGCATCTTGTTAGTATATAATTATTTTTGGACGGCAAAAATAGGGTAAAAAAGGATATCAACAAATTGTGGAAAACATACGCTAATGCAGATGTGCATTTAATTACGGGAACTTAATATCATTTTTATCATAATATAGAAATAAATCATTTTTTAGTTTATCAACATACCCTGTTGAAAAATGAGAAAAGTTGTGGGTAACCCATACTTTGATAAATAATTTTAGCTTAATAAAATGGGGGTAATATGCACCGGTTTTAAAACCATATAAAAATTGCCTTCTTATTAGCATTTTACCAAAGCTCCATTCACAGTAATTTTTAAAAAATGGCACATTTTTTTATCCTCATTCTTTTTTATTAACAGCCTGTTTATTAAAATCAATAATTTTAATAAAACCTATGCCGGCACTTAACTGTAGAGGCAATAATAAATGAGAAATTATATGTGTATAAACTGTGAATGCACGTGGGTAAACTAAAGTTTTTAACTTTACAATAGCTGGCCGAAATTTTGTTTCCACATATTAACAGCCCTAATAGTAATAGGGGATTATATAAATAAATAGTATTAATACATATTATGGTAGATATTAACACACAAAATTTTGAATCAATTCTAAAGCAAAAAGGATTTTTAGATTTTGATTTAGACCCGTCTTTAGATTTGTTTTCCGAAATTGAAAAACTTAAAAAAGAAAAAAATGCCATCATTCTTGCTCATTATTATCAGGAGCCGGATATTCAGGATGTGGCAGATTTTATAGGCGATAGCCTGGGTTTGGCACAAAAAGCAGCTCAAACAGATGCTGCTATTATAGTTTTTGCCGGGGTTCACTTTATGGCCGAAACTGCTAAAATTTTAAATCCCACTAAAAAAGTATTATTACCTGATCTTAATGCCGGTTGCTCTCTTAGCGACTCTGCACCACCCGCTATTTTTAAAACATTTAAAGATAAGCATCCTGATCATCTGGTAATTAGTTACATTAACTGTAGTGCAGGTATGAAAGCGTTGAGCGATATTATTTGTACCAGTAGTAATGCTCAAAAAATTGTAGAGAGCCTGCCAAAGGATCAAAAGATAATATTTGCCCCCGATAAAAACCTGGGAGCCTATATCAATAAACAAACCGGCAGAAATATGCTTTTATGGAATGGTACCTGCATGGTGCATGAAATATTTAGCCTCGAAAAAATTACTAAATTAAAATTACGGCATCCTAAAGCTAAAGTTTTAGCTCATCCCGAGTGCGAAGATGCTGTATTGGCTGTAGCTGATTTTGTTGGCAGTACTACGGGTATTTTAAAATATTCTAAAGCCTCAGATTGTAACGAGTTTATTGTGGCTACAGAAGCCGGTATTTTGCACCAAATGCAAAAAGAAAGCCCTTCTAAAACATTTATCCCGGCACCACCTAATAATTCCTGTGCTTGTAATGATTGCCCGTATATGAAATTTAATACACTCGAAAAATTATACCTGTGTATGAAATATGAATTGCCTGAAATTACAATGGATGAAACCTTAAGGCTTGAGGCAAAAAAGCCAATTGACCGTATGTTAAAAATTAGTGCTAAATATGGTTTATAATCAGTAAATTAGCAAAAATAGAGGCAAATTTTTTATGTAATGAATTTTGCTCTTTATTTTATTAAAATTATACGAGGCAACAGGAATTAAATAACTATAAGTTCTTTTTTTTAACAACTCTATAAATTTTATAGCCATTCATCTGTTGAATGGCTTAGCTTTTTTAACTTGAAATTATTTAGACATATTCCATTTTTAAAGTCTGTTTTCTTATACAGTATTACTGCATTTGGTGGGCCACAGGGACATTTTGGAATGATGCTTAAGACTTTTGTAAATAAAAGAAGATATGTAACAGAAGAGGAGTTGATTGAATATAATTCTTTTTGCCAGCTCTTACCCGGAGCGTCAAGTTCTCAAACCGTTACTTTAATAGGGTATAAAAGAGGTGGTGTGCCTTTAGCTGTCATTACTTTACTCATTTGGATTTTACCGGCTTCTATTTTAATGGGAGCTTTTTCTTTTTTACTCACCCTTTTTCCGCAAAAAAATCTTACTACCGGTTTGTTTAAGTTTGTACAACCCATGGCTATTGGTTTTTTGGCTTATGCTGCTATCAGATCTTTTTCTATTTCTGTTACTAATTTTATTACGCAGATTATTATGCTTGTAGCAATGATAGTCACTTTTTTTCTCTTTAAAACTCCCTGGATATTTCCTGTATTAATTGTAGGCGGAGGCATTGCTACCAGTATGAGCAGTAAACGTTTTCCTGCCAAAGAAAATATAAGGCCCAGGCAAATACGCTGGACAAATATCTGGTTGTTTGGAATCATTTTTATTATTGCAGGTGTATTGAGCGAAACTTCCCGAAAACAAGATTGGCCCCAAAGAAAAGCATTTAACTTATTTGAAAACTTTTACCGGTTTGGGAGTTTTGTATTTGGTGGTGGAGATGTACTTCTTCCTATGATGTTAGATCAATATGTAGAAAGGCCGAGCGTACCAAATGTAGCCAAAAGGAATCCTAATGGTATTAAGATTGCTAAAAGCGATATCCTTACAGGCTACGGCATTATGAGGGCAATACCGGGGCCTACTTTTTCTGTAGCCAGTTTTACAGGCGGTATTGCATTAAAAGAAAATGGAGCTAAAATGCAGGCGCTAGGCTGTGCTATTGCTACCATTGCCATTTTTTTACCAAGCGCTTTATTGGTACTTTTCTTTTTTCCGGTATGGCAATATTTAAAAAGGTTTGTGTTTGTGTTCAGGGCTTTAGAAGGTATTAATGCAGTAGTAGTAGGTATTATGTGGGCAGCTACTTTATATCTGTTGAACAGTACTCCATTTTTTCATTTAAATATTCAATCTGTTCTTACTATTGCAGTTATTATTTCTACGGCGTTAATTTTAAAATATACTAAAATACCTGCGCCGGTTATTGTATTAGGCTGTCTTTTACTCGGGTGGATTTTCTAAGGCAGATTGGTAATAACCATTATTTTCAATCATTTCTTTCACTACATCTGTTACCAAATATCTTATAG
Organism: Bacteroidota bacterium; assembly: GCA_018268135.1. Classification (GTDB taxonomy): domain Bacteria; phylum Bacteroidota; class Bacteroidia; order Chitinophagales; family Chitinophagaceae; genus Ferruginibacter. The sequence goes on along the minus strand of JAFDXD010000021.1, from coordinate 3,722 downwards.
ATTGTTTTTTTCTTATCAACTCACGTATATGGGTAGACGATATTTGTAAAAGCGGAGCATTGAGTTCTTTAATATTGTTACCTATATATTTATTGATGTCGTAACCCGGTCTTTTATAAATAAGCAGTTCATGGTTTTGAAGAAGCTGTTGATAATTTTTCCATTTTTCTATATTTTGAAAACTATCACTTCCCATAATTATCGAAAAGATGTGTTGAGGATATTTTTCAGCCAGGTAGGTAAGTGTGTCGATAGTGTAAGATGGTTTTGGTAATTTAAATTCTACATTACTTGCTCTTAATTTTTTTTCGCCTTCTATTGCAGCTCTTACCAGGTTTAAGCGGTGTTGTTCATTTAAAAGGGTAGAGTGTTTTTTAAAAGGATTTTGCGGAGATACTACAAACCATAATTCATCAAGGGAAGTATTGGATAAAACATGTGAAGCAATAATTAAATGACCAACATGAATAGGGTTAAAAGAACCAAAATATAATCCTATTTTCATATTATATAAAATTATTATATTAAATTTCTTCTACAAAAATATGTTGAGCTTCATCTAATCTTAAACTCAGGCAGTAACCGGCAACGTTAATAGAAATTGGGTCTTTTAATGGAGCTATTTTATCTACCACCACAGTCTCGCCTGGTATGCATCCCATCTCCATCAGTTTTAGAAATATATCATCGTTTTCAAAAGATTTTATAATTACCTTTTTTCCAATTTTTATTTCTGACAATCTTTTATACATATTATTTTATCTACTTGATTTACAAAGATAAATTAATGTAATTGTTGTTAATTTCGATTTAAGAAACAATAAATTATGCCGGTACATTTTCACTTTCAAAAGAAGGTAGATTTAAAGCAGCGAAAAAAGCTTAAAGCATTTATACCAGAAATATTTATTTTCAATCGTAAGCTAGGAGGCAATATTAGTTTTGTTTTTTGCTCAGATGAGTACCTATTAAATATCAACAAAGATTTTTTGCAACACGATTATTATACTGATATTATCACTTTTAATCTTTCTCCTAAAGGCCAGGCTACCATAGATGCGGAATTATATATTAGTGTTGACAGGGTAAAAGACAATGCCTTTAATCTAAAGATTCCCTTACAAGTTGAATTACAAAGAGTAATTTTTCATGGCATTCTTCACCTTTGTGGATTTAAGGATAAATCAAAAAGTGATATATTAGAAATGAGGAAAAAGGAGGATGAATGTCTTAAAAAGTTTGATAGCTTCATTTAATGTTTCACATAACACTGTTTCTATAGGAAACAAACTTTAGGTTTAATATCTTTGGTTTCACGTAGCACTGTTTCTATCAGAAACTTTTCATTTATGGCAAGAAAAAAATGGACACCCAAAGAAGAAATAACTGAGCCTTTATTAAAGCTCAGGGAAAAAAAGAAGTGGCAACTAACCCTAAGGCGATACGTACTAGAAAAAAACCATTGCCCATCTTATGCCCCTTACTTTGGGCTGAGTATTGAAGATTTTAGAAAATGGATAGAAATACAATTCACTGATGGTTTAGGTTGGGATAATTTTGCAGAAGCATGGCAGTTTGAACATATTTTACCGGTATCGTACTTTGACTTTTCATTGGAAGAAGACCTAAAACTTTGTTGGAATTTTATCAATATAAGAGTAGAAAAGCTTGAAAAACACGCTGCCGGGGAGAATAAGGTAGATATTTTAGCTATAAAACCTTATTTCGAAGCGCTCTATCATAAGACAGGATTATCTATATGTACAAAAATGCTGGCAAAAATTAATAGTATTCAGTTACCGGCAACAGCTATACAGCAGGAAATAGAAAACTATTTAATCAGTAAGAAGGATGCCATTGAAACACTTTCAACCTTTACATACCACGAATTTAAGAGTATCAATGAAGGAATAACAATAAAGGATATTTTACTGGAAAAGAAAATCTTAAAAAAATTCGGTTAAAAATTACCCCGGCCAATTATCAACTCTCATTTACCTTTGCAAAATGTTTCAAAACTATGATGTAATAGTAGTAGGCGCAGGCCATGCCGGATGCGAAGCTGCCGCCGCCGCAGCCAATATGGGTAGTAAGGTATTACTTATTACCATGAACATGCAAACTATAGCACAAATGAGTTGCAACCCGGCAATGGGAGGTATTGCTAAAGGCCAGATTGTAAGAGAAATAGACGCCATGGGAGGGTATAGTGGAATTGTGAGCAATAGAAGCATGATTCAGTTTAGAATGCTAAACCGATCTAAAGGCCCGGCAATGTGGAGCCCAAGAGTGCAAAATGACCGGATGCTATTTGCAACTACCTGGAGAGAAATGCTGGAAGCTACCCAAAACGTAGATTTTTACCAGGATATGGTAAGAGGACTTGTAATTGAAGATAAGCAGGTAAAAGGGGTAGAAACAGGGCTTGGCCATAAAATAATGGCTAAAACTGTGGTATTAACTAATGGTACTTTTTTAAATGGAGTAATACATATTGGCGAAAAAAACTTTGGAGGTGGGAGGGTATCCGAAAAAGCTGCCACCGGTATTACAGAACAATTGGTGTCTATTGGCTTTGAGAGCAACAGGTTAAAAACCGGAACCCCACCCAGGATTGATGGAAGAAGCCTTGACTATTCTAAAATGGAAGAGCAAAAGGGCGATACCGAGATTGTTGGATTTAGTTTTATAGAAAAACCGGCTCTTAAGCCCGAAAACCAACGAAGCTGCTGGATTACTTACACAAACTCAGAAGTACACGATATTTTAAAAACCGGTTTTGATGCAAGCCCAATGTTTCAAGGCCGCATACAGGGTACCGGGCCAAGATATTGCCCAAGCATTGAAGACAAAATAAACAGGTTTGCCGAAAGAGACCGGCACCAGCTATTTGTAGAGCCGGAAGGGTGGAATACCGTAGAAATATATGTAAACGGTTTTTCTACTTCGCTGCCAGAAGAGGTACAGCTAAAAGCACTGAAAAAAGTACCAGGGTTTGAAAATTGTAAAATGTTTAGGCCGGGATATGCAATAGAGTATGATTTTTTTCCCCCTACACAACTTACCAGCAGCCTGGAAACCAAGCTCATAAAAAACTTGTTTTTTGCAGGGCAAATTAATGGCACCACCGGATACGAAGAAGCCGCCTGCCAGGGACTCATGGCAGGTATCAATGCACATTTAGCTGCTACTAATAAAGAAGCGTTTATTTTAAAAAGAAGTGAAGCATATATTGGAGTGCTTATTGACGACCTTATTAATAAAGGAACAGACGAGCCATACCGAATGTTTACCAGCAGGGCCGAGTTTAGAACACTGCTTAGGCAGGATAATGCAGATATGAGGCTTACTGAAAAAAGTTTTCAACTGGGGCTTGCAAGCCGGCAAAGAATGGAAATGGCAAGAAACAAAAAAGAAGCCATCGAAAAAGTAAAAACCATCTTAAACGAAACGTCGATAGAGCCGGCAGATGCAGAAGCGTATTTAAAAAGCGTTTACTCTACACCGTTAGTAATAAGGCAAAAGGCCGCCCAGCTTTTATTAAGGCCCGATGTAGCCATTAAGTCAATGATAACCGCAATACCGGCATTGCAGCAACAACTGGGTAATATAGATGATGAAGTATTAGAGCAGGCAGAAATACAGGTAAAGTATGATGTATATATAGAAAAAGAAAAAGAGCTGGTAGAAAAAATGGGATTGTTGGAAAACCTGGCAATACC
>JAFDXD010000020.1 GCA_018268135.1 Bacteroidota bacterium | reverse complement strand
CCACAAAATAATCCCTCTTCTTTAGCAATGCGCCGGGCCATAATGGCTCCATCTTTATCCGTTACTTTTGTAAATTCATCTATCACACTCATATCATAATTAGCAGGTACAAAATCTTCTCCAAACCCTTCACTTATATAGGGGTATACTTCATTTTGATCTATTTCTCCGGTATCAAAATATTTTTTTAGTAATGAACCATAGCTATCTACCGCCCAAATTTTGATAGCCGGATTTTTTTCTTTCAAATATTTTGCCGTACCAACTATGGTGCCTCCGGTGCCGGTGGCTACTACCAGGTGCGTTATTTTTCCTTCGGTTTGATTCCATATTTCGGGGCCGGTTTGCTCATAGTGTGCAAGCCGGTTTGCAAGGTTATCGTACTGGTTTACATACCATGAGTTAGGCACTTCTGTTGCCAGCCTTTTTGATACGGAGTAATAGGAGCGGGGATCTTCAGGCTCCACATTGGTTGGGCATACAATTACTTCTGCACCTACGGCCTTTAGTATATCTGCTTTTTCTTTACTCTGTTTATCTGTAGTTGTAAAAATACATTTATAACCTTTTACACATGCAGCAAGCGCCAACCCCATTCCGGTATTGCCACTTGTACCCTCTATTATGGTTCCGCCGGGTTTTATCTTCCCTTCCTGCTCTGCTACTTCAAGCATTTTAAGTGCCATCCTGTCTTTTATAGAATTGCCGGGATTAAAATATTCTACTTTAGCTAACACAGTACAGGGCAGGTCTTTGGTAATCTTATTAATTTTGATAAGAGGTGTATTTCCAATAGTTTCCAAAATATTATTCAGCCACATATTAATTTTTTTATAAAGATAATCATTCTAAAATTGCTTGATAATAGTTGCAAGGTTTCGAGTGCTATTCTAATAATCAATTCTTTACACTCTTTGCTAAAGTTTCATCAGAAGTTATTGTGTTTTTTAGGTATAATAAATAATCGTAAAAAGTAGAAAGTACACTACATATTTATCAATGCTTTTTCTACATTTTTAATTATTAGTTACAATAAATTTGAAAAAAAATATAACGATAAAATTAGAAAAACCCCCAATATACTTACCCATTAAACCCTTAACCAGGTAGATTTTGAAATACGAAATATAAGCCTTCCAACCGGAAGGTTTTTATTTTTTCAAAATCTCCAGCGCTTTTTTTATAGCATTGTCTTCTTTATTTTCTGCTTCAAAATAACCTTCGGACTGAAACAGTTGACGAGCTACTGATAATTTTAAAGCTTTTTGAATAAATTGTTTTTCCTGGGCTCCCATTTCATTTACATTAATTGAATCTTGCTTAGCAATTAAAGAAAATAAGTTATAATCAGCATCAGATAAAGTAAAGCCATTTGCAAAGCTTTCGGGAGTTTTATAAGAAGTGGCAATAGAAGGGTCTTGCATTATCAGCCTGTAACCATAGTCAGAAATAATACCCTTGCTATATATTTTTGCCGAAATAAGTCCCATGCCCGTAGTATCTGCGGCTATAAAATAATCGGGTGTAATACCGCCACCACCATATATTTTTTTGCCGGCCTTGGTATGATAAATTTTTGATGTATCATTTTTAATAGAATCTGCATTAGTCAATTCGCCTTCTTTTATTCGATTAAAAAAGTCGTCATAGTAAGCTTTATCTCCTTTGGCATAAGAGCGTTGAATGCTTCTTCCTACCGGAGTATAATAGCGGGCAATAGTAAGCCTTAATGCACTGTTATCACTTAAGGTAAACTGATCCTGCACCAGGCCCTTGCCAAATGTACGTCGGCCTATGATGGTGGCTCTGTCCCAATCCTGCAATGCGCCAATCAATACTTCGCTTGCACTAGCTGTACCTTCATTAGCCAATACTACTAGGTCGCCTTTTTCAAACTGACCTTCTCTGCGGCAACGGTATTCTTTTTTTTCTACATGAGCGCCTTCAGTATATGTTATTAATTTATCGCCCGATAAAAATTCGTCAGCTATCTCCACTGCTTCATCTAATACCCCGCCACCATTATCTCTTAAGTCTAAAATTAGTTTTTGCAAATGCTGAGCCTTTAATTTTTCAAGGCTGGTCATAAATTCTCTATACGTTTGGGTAGTAAACTTATCGATGCGGATATACCCGATAGAACTATCAATCATATAAGCAGCTTCAATACTGTTTACAGGTATCATCCCCCTGGTAATACTAAGGTTTTTTAATTGCCCTTTTCTTAATATAGTAAGCTGCACAGTAGAATTTAAAGAGCCTTTAAGCAATTTTACTATCCTGTTTACACTTACTTTTTTGCCTGAGATAGTACTGTCTCCGGCTTTTAATATCCTGTCGCCGGTTAACAGCCCTGCTTTAGATGCAGGCCCATCTTTTAATACATTGAGTACATTGAGAGAATCGTTGATAATACTAAATTCTATTCCTATACCATAAAAACTTCCCTGTATATCTTCATTTACTTTTTCGAGGTCTTCTTTGGGTATAAATGCAGTATGGGGGTCAAGTTGTGAAAGTAGCGCCTGTATAGCTGTGTCGGTAATGGCACTCATATTTACTGTATCTACATACCGTTTGTTTATCAAGTCCAAAATCTCCTGAAGGGGCTTGGGCTTATCTACATAAAAAAATGATTTGCCCGGCATCCGATCCCTCATTTTATACCCGATAAACATACCGGCAATCATTGTAATACTAAATAGTAGTGGCAGCCAAACCTGAATTTTCTTTTTTTCCATCTTTTAAAAAATATTTTACCGGCCTTTTAAATATTCAGCCGCTGCGAAGATAATTTTTTAAGCTCAATTATATTTTGCATAATATTTTCAAAGGAATGATTTACCTTAACGGTTTAAACTGAATAATAAATGACCCCGGTACTAATAGCCGATAGCGGCTCAAGCAAAACAGAGTGGTGCTTAATTTATAATAATAAGAAGAAAAAAATTATCACTTCCGGAATGAGCCCCTATTTTTTATCGGGCGAACAAATTAAAGACATTATTTCATCTCAGATTTTTCCTAAAATCAAAAACACTTTACCCGAAAGGGTATTTTTTTATGGCACAGGATGTAGCAACCCCCGCAATGTAGCCATAGTTCAAAATGCTTTTAAGGCTGTTTTTAAAAACGCCAAAATAGTGGTAGATCACGACCTGGCAGGGGCTGCCAAAGCCTTGTGCGGAAATCAAAAAGGTATTGCCTGCATTTTAGGTACCGGCTCTAACTCATGTTTCTATAATGGTAAAAAAATAATTAAAAACAGCCCGGGGCTTGGGTTTATTTTAGGCGATGAAGGTAGTGGCGCATACCTGGGCAAAAAAGTTATTCAATATTATCTTTATAAAACTTTTGATGAAGACCTTATTGACCGCTTTGATGCAAAATATAACCTAACCAGTACCGAGATTTTAGAAGCGGTTTATAAACAACCATTGCCTAATAAATATCTTTCTAACTTTGCCGTTTTTCTGGCAGAAAACAGGGGGCATTTTATGATAGAAAATATTTTAGAAGATTCCTTTAATGATTTCTTTTTTAATCATATTTACAAATACCGTGAAAGTTGGACCATGCCGATAAACTTTACCGGAGGCATTGCTTTTGCTTTTAAAGATGTACTTAAAGATTTGTGCCATGCTTATGAATTGCAACTGGGTAAAGTATTGCAAAGGCCCATGGAAGGCCTTATCAAATTTCATTCTCAAAACTAACATTAATGGCTTTTAAAAAAATTACTGAGTCAGATTCGCACTATCATCATTTAGAAAAAATGAAAATCGGGCAACTGCTTTCTAATATAAATGCAGAAGATAAAAAAGTGCCGGAAGCCATAGAAAGAGTAATCCCCTACATTGAATCATTGATACAGGCGGTAGTAGATAAAATGCTGCTTGGCGGCAGGCTCTTTTACATTGGCGCAGGTACAAGTGGCCGCCTTGGCATAGTAGATGCAAGCGAATGCCCGCCTACGTATGGTGTGCCACATGGGCTGGTAGTGGGGGTAATAGCAGGTGGCTCAAAAGCTATTACCGAAGCCGTAGAATCTGCTGAAGATGATACCGAACAGGGATGGCTCGATTTAAAAGAGCACCAGGTAAATGAAGCAGATGTGGTAATTGGCATTGCTGCCAGTGGTACTACTCCTTACGTAATAAATGCTTTAAAAAAATGCAGGGAAAATAATATTGTTACCGGCAGTATTTGCTGCAATCCCGATGCTCCGCTTAGTGCAGCGGCAGATTACCCGGTAGAAGTGGTAGTTGGGCCCGAATTTATTACAGGAAGCACCCGCATGAAGAGCGGCACAGCACAAAAACTGGTACTCAATATGATATCTACAGTTACAATGATTCAATTGGGCAGGGTAGAGGATAATAAAATGGTGAATATGCAGCTTACCAACGATAAAGTAATAGACCGTGGTGTAAAAATGGTAATGGAAAACCTGGAGATATCCGACTATAACCTTGCCAAAAAATTACTCCTACAATATGGTACTGTAAAGAAAGCTATGAAAAATTACCAGCCATAAAAATATCTTGTAATCTTTAATTTTTTATTGTAATTTACTGGTGCCTTCTTCACCAAAATTTACTTTATGAAATTTAAAATTATACTCAGCATTTGCTTCTTTTCTATTTCATTTTTAGTAATTGCCCAAACCAATCAAAATAGCGCTTACGCCATTACCGGCGATGGCCCCAATAATTTTAACTGGATAAACTTTAGGCAGGTAAACTTATCTACAGGGCAAATTGAAAACAGCATTTTTGATCACACCAAAAATACTTTTGTACTTACAAATGCCTTTACAAATGTTTCATCAAATGATGTAACAAATAACAGTAAAAACAGCCAGGGTATTCAACCTGCCTTATCCGTAATTGCTGCAGTAGCTTTCGATAAAAAAAACAACCGTCTTTATTTTACCTCCATGTTTGGCAATGAACTAAGATGGATAAACCTTGATGCAAAAAATAAAACTACCCGGATATTTACTTTGCCCAATACAGCATTGCAGCTTGCTAATACCAACGACGAAGCCAATAATATTACCCGCATGGTAATTGCAAAAGATGGAAATGGATATGCAGTAACTAATGATGGCAACCACTTATTTAGGTTTACCACCGGCGATAGACCCGTAATAACAGACCTTGGAAACCTGGTAGATGCAGAGCAAAACAATGGCATTTCTGTGCATAATAAATGCAGCAGTTGGGGTGGCGATATGCTTGCCGATGCTTTTGGTAAATTATACATTATATCTGCAGGCAAAAATGTGTTTGTAGTAGATATTGATTCTCGTATAGCAAGCTATAAAGGCACCATTAGCGGGCTACCTGCTAATTACAGCACCAATGCTGCAGCAGTAGATGCAGATGGAAATATAGTTCTTAGCAGTGCCAATGTGTTTGAAGGCTATTATAAATGTTCCTTATCCGACCTTGCTGCCAAAAAAATAGAAAACTCCGATAATAAATATAGTGTATCCGACTTAGCAAGTTCAAATTTGTTGCTGCAAAAAGAAGCAGATGCTGCAAATAAATTTAATATTTTGCCATCCGCTACTATCAATACAACATTGAGTAATAAAATATTTCCAAACCCTTTAACCGGCAACACATTTAATTTAGCGCTGGATGGGTACAAAGCAGGAAATTATAAAATATTAGTAACCGATATGGCAGGGCGGCCCTTACAGACTAATCAATTATCGGTAGCAAAAGGGCAGCAATTTCAATCAATAGTGCTGGCCGGGCGGCTATCGCCGGGCTCGTATTTTGTAAAAATTTTTAATGCCATGCAACAACAGGTTTATACAGAAAAATTAATTGTTTTATAATTTGTTTTTTTGGGGTTTATAAGTTCGGGGCTGCCTTTTGGCAGCCTCTGTTTTTTGTAAGAAATGATACGGCTTTAGCTCCAAAAATAAAAATAAAGTTTCCGCAGGTATTACATCTATTTCCTTCAATTTTGTAGGGTATTTAGCCATGCAGGATATAGAACCATATTACAATTGGCGGCACCTTTATACCGCAGAAGAAGACAAGCTGTCGCCCTTTTATGGGCGCACTTACAGCGAATTTGAATTTTCGCAAACGCTCTACAATTACTATATCCATCCACAGTGGGATTTTTTTGGCTCCCGTACTTTGTATATGAAAATTTTATATGCCGATTATGATTTGCATTTTGTAATAATTGAATTGCTTGGCGAGTGGAATGATGCCATTGAAAATGATATCATGACTATACGAAGGGAAATAACAGATGAATTATTTACAAAAGGCATTACAAAATTTATTCTCATTGCAGAGAATGTATTAAACTTTCATAGCAGCGACGATAGTTATTATGAAGAGTGGCACGAAACCTTAGAAGATGATAATGGCTGGGTAGTAATTGTAAACTTGCCGGAACAAAGTCAGTACGATTTTAAAAAAGCAAGGCTTACACATTATATTAAATTGCTGCAAATACCTCAGTGGCGGACTTTACAGCCCGAGCACCTGTTTCAGGTAATAGATGAAGAAATGCAAATGCGCTTGCAATAGCCGGGCATTTTATCAAAGCCCGGCCTTGGTCCTGCTTTCCATTTCAAGTACGCCGGCAAGGCTCTTACACAAGGCTTCAGCGGGCTTTACATTGCAATCAGGGCTATAGGCCCAGCTGTAGATTTCTGTATCAGCATTTAATGCCTTACCTTCACAAGCAAACACAGCTTTGTAAAAAAAATAAAATTCAATATCGCAAATTGCCATCAGCATCGTACTTTTGCCCAACCATTACTTCACTTACTTATTCAATATGACCTGGAAACATTTTTTTAAATCTTCGCTTGGGAAAAAATTCAGCATGGGACTTACCGGTTTTTTTCTCATTACTTTTTTAATTGTTCATTGCCTTATCAACTCCATGATTTTTTTTAATGATGGAGGCCAAACCTTTAACCATTGGGCACATTTTATGGGCACCAACCTCATCATCCGCATTATGGAGATAGGGTTGTTTGTATTTTTATTGCTACATATTATACAAGGCCTCATGCTCTGGCAACAAAACAAAGCTGCCCGCCCAATAGCGTATGCAGTAAGCCATCCCGAGCGCAATAGCGCCTGGTATAGCCGCAGCATGGGCTTGCTGGGTACCCTCATTTTATTGTTCTTAGTACTTCATCTCTATCATTTTTGGGTGCCTTCAAGGTTTGGAGGTATGGCAAGTATTCAACCGCTCGAGCCTGTTAGCCTGAGCGATTATGCCAACCAGGAAGCGCATAACCTATACCGTGAGATGCAGATTGTTTTTCAAAATGTATGGGTTGTTATCATTTATGTATTTGGTGTGTTTTCGTTGTGCTGGCATTTGATGCATGGCTTTCAAAGCGCATTTCAAACATTTGGTATCAATCACAAAAAATATACACCCATTATTAAAACAATCGGGATGGCATATTCAATTGTGATTTGTGTATTGTTTGCCTTAATGCCAATATCTATTTATATGGGTTGGGTAAATTAATACCGGGCAGTTTACATTTAAAAAATATGGTTCCATATAGTTATCATGTACAAGTGTGCGACGCCAATGAAGAGGAGTAAGGGTATATGGCCGGGACCAAAAAAATAAAAACACGAGTAAAAAAATAATTACACTATGGCTTTAGATTCAAAAATTCCGCAGGGCGAAATGGATAAAAAGTGGGAAGATTACAAAGCACATGTAAAGCTTGTAAACCCTGCAAACAAGCGCAAACTGGAAGTAATTGTAATAGGCACCGGGCTTGCGGGGGCATCGGCAGCCGCATCGTTGGGCGAAATGGGGTATAAGGTAAAAACATTTTGCTTTCAGGATAGTCCACGCCGGGCGCATAGCATAGCGGCGCAGGGTGGTATTAATGCAGCCAAAAATTATCAGAATGATGGAGACTCTGTGTTTCGCTTATTTTACGATACAGTAAAAGGGGGCGATTACCGCAGCAGGGAGGCCAATGTACACCGGTTGGCAGAAGTGAGCGCTGCTATTATTGATCAATGTGTGGCGCAGGGCGTACCTTTTGCAAGAGAATATGGTGGGCTGCTAAGCAACCGTAGTTTTGGCGGCGTGCAGGTACAGCGTACTTTTTATGCTGCCGGGCAAACCGGGCAGCAGTTGCTGCTTGGCGCTTACAGTGCTTTGGAAAGGCAGGTAGCTTTAGGAAATATTACACAATACAGTCGCCACGAAATGCTGGATATTGTAATGATAGATGGCAAGGCACGAGGCATTATTGCCCGAAACCTTATTACAGGAGAACTGGAAAGACATTTCGGCCATGCGGTACTGCTTTGCAGCGGTGGCTATGGAAACGTATTTTATTTAAGCACCAATGCTATGGGCAGCAATGTTACCGCAGCATGGAAGGCCCATAAACATGGCGCCTATTTTGGCAATCCATGTTTTACTCAAATACATCCTACATGCATCCCCGTTAGTGGTGATCATCAAAGCAAATTAACGCTGATGAGCGAAAGCCTTCGCAACGATGGAAGAATATGGGTACCTAAAGTAAAGGATGATAACAGAAAAGCAAAAGATATTCCGGAAGCTGAGAGAGATTATTACCTGGAAAGAAGGTATCCGGCATTTGGTAACCTGGTGCCAAGAGATGTGGCAAGCCGTGCGGCTAAAGAGCGCTGCGATGCAGGCTATGGTGTAGGCACTACCAAAATGGCTGTATATCTCGATTTTGCATCTGCTATAAAAAGATATGGTAAAATTGAGGCAGGCAAGCCCGGCAATGAGCAGGCAGATGAAGCCGGCATAATTGCATTGGGTAAAGAGGTAGTAAAAGAAAAATATGGAAACCTCTTTGAAATGTATGAAAAAATTACCGGCGAAAATCCTTATGAAACACCCATGAGAATATACCCGGCAGTACATTACACCATGGGCGGGCTTTGGGTAGATTATGAATTGCAAACTTCTGTTAATGGTTTATATGCATTGGGCGAAGCCAATTTTAGTGACCATGGTGCAAACAGGTTAGGAGCTTCGGCATTGATGCAAGGGCTTGCAGATGGTTATTTTGTAATTCCATACACTTTGGGCAATTACCTGGCAGATGATATTCGTACGGAAACAATCCCTACCACGCACCCGGCATTTGAAGCAAGTGAAAAAGCAGTAAGCGATAGAATAAATAAATTGATGAGCATTGGTGGTACACAATCTGTAGAAAGTTTTCATAAACGCCTTGGCAAAATAATGTGGGGCAAATGCGGTATGGCCCGCAATGCACAAGGCCTGCAGGAAGCCATACAGGAAATACAGGAATTAAGAAAAGAATTTTGGAGCGACTTAAAAATTCCGGGAGAAATAAATGAACTAAACCCAGAGTTAGATAAAGCAGGAAGAGTGGCCGACTTTTTAGAATTGGGCGAATTAATGTGTATTGATGCATTGCATAGAAACGAAAGCTGCGGAGGACACTTTAGAGAAGAAAGCCAAACTGAAGAAGGTGAAGCCAAAAGGGATGATAGCAATTTTAGTTTTGTATCGGCATGGGAATACAAAGGCGATAGTAATTGGGAGTTGCATAAAGAGGCCTTGGAGTTTGAAATTGTAAAACCAACACAAAGAAGTTATAAATAAATATTATCAGGCTTTTGCTATTGCAAAAAGTTTTTTATTTAAAATTTTAATATGGAGCACTATAACATGAACCTCACTTTAAAAGTGTGGAAACAAAAAAACAGCCAGAGTAAAGGAAGTTTTGAAACTTATAAAGTAAATGATATTTCTTCGGAAATGTCGTTTTTAGAAATGTTTGATGTATTGAATGAACAACTGGTACATGATGGTAAAGAACCCATTGCTTTTGATCATGATTGCAGGGAAGGAATTTGCGGGGCATGCAGTATGTACATAGATGGGCAACCACATGGCCCCTGGCAGCAAAATACTACCTGCCAGCTTCACATGCGTGCATTTAAAGATGGTGATACCATAGTGGTAGAACCCTGGCGCAGCAGTGCTTTTCCGGTAATTAAAGATTTAATAGTGGATCGTACTGCTTTTGACCGCATTATACAAGCCGGAGGGTATATTAGTGTAAATACAGGAAATGCTCAGGATGCAAATAATTTACCCATAAAAAAACAAGATGCAGATGATGCCTTTAGTGCAGCAGCCTGCATTGGTTGCGGCGCCTGTGTGGCAGCCTGCAAAAATGGTAGCGCTATGCTTTTTGTAAGCGCTAAAGTATCTCAATTAGCTTTATTGCCGCAAGGCCAGCCCGAAAGAGAAACAAGAGTATTGAATATGGTAACACAGATGGATAAAGAAGGGTTTGGCAATTGTACCAACACCTACGCCTGCGAAGCGGAATGCCCTAAAGGAATTTCGGTAGCAAATATTGCCCGAATGAATAAGGAATACCTAAAGGCCGGGCTAAATACCAAAGAATAATTTTTTTCGTTTAATGTGACATATACCTTCTGTAAACCGGAAGGTATTTTTATGTAAAGCCCTTACTTTACAAAAGCCTTTTGGTAAGTAGATATATTTTTTTTGATATGATGAATACAAATATTTTTCTAACAAAAGCCATAAAAGCTAATAGTAATGTACTGTTGCAATTAACTGATCGGTATTATAAATAGTGCTAATTTTAAGAATATTAACTCCCAAAGGTTGAATTATAAAAAGCGATACTTATTTTCAATAGCATTACTGTTTGGGCAAATATTGTATGCACAAATAACGCCATCGCCTTTATCTAACCTTCGCAAAAAAATATTAATAGTACACAGCCCTTTTCAAAAAATTGATAGCGCCAGCATTGTACCCAATACTTTTAGCATTGCTAATGTACCCGCATCTAATTACCGGTTAGATGAGGTAAATGCAAGCATTTACTGGCTTAAGCCTCCGGCATTTGACACTGTATTCATTACTTACCGTGTATTTCCGGTAAAATTAAATGCTGTGGTGCAGCATTTTAATTACGATAGTATCCGCTATAATTTTTTAGCCGAGCGCCCTGTAAAAATTAATTACAACAGTAATAACCAAATTCCCCTTCTCGACTTTGGAGGCCTGCACACAGAAGGAAGTATTGGCAGGGCCATATCTTTTGGCAATGCCCAGGATGCAGTGGTAAACAGTACTATGAACCTTCAGCTCAATGGATTTATTGGCGATAGCCTGGAGCTTACTGCCGCCGTTACAGATAATAATATACCCATACAACCTGATGGTAATACACAAGACTTAAGAGATTTTGACAGGATTTTTTTGCAGATAAAGAAAAAGACCTGGCAGGTAAACTTTGGTGATATAGATATGCGACAAAGCAAAAATTATTTTCTAAACTTTTACAAAAGGCTGCAAGGCGCTTCATTTATTACTGAGAATAAAATTGGTAAAAATATAAACAATTCTTTACTGCTTAGTGGCGCCATTGCCAAGGGAAAATTTACACGCAACCAATTAACTACTTTAGAAGGAAACCAGGGCCCTTACCGCCTTACCGGTGCAAATAATGAATTGTACTTTGTAATATTAGCAGGCACAGAAAAAGTATTTATTGATGGCGTATTAATGCAAAGAGGAGAAGACCAGGATTATGTAATGAATTATAATACTGCCGAAATAACCTTTACGCCTAAACGCTTAATAACAAAAGATAGCCGTGTGCAGGTAGAGTTTGAATATGCCGATCGAAATTATCTTACCTCTCAGCTATATGCAAGTGATGAAATAAATTTTTCTAAAAAACTATCGGTGTACATGGGAGCTTATGCCAATACCGATGCCAAAAATTCGCCGATAGATCAGCCTTTAGATAATCAGCAAAAACAATTTCTGTCGCAGGTAGGCGATAGTATCAACACTGCTTTTTATCAAAATGCAGTACGAGACAGCTTTGCTGTGGGCAAAATTTTATATAAGAAAATAGATACGGTTTATAATTTAAACATTCACGATTCTGTATTTGTGCAATCATCAAACCCTACCGATGTTTTATACAATCTGGCTTTTAGCTATGTAGGCCCGGGCAAGGGCAACTACACTCAATTGCTAAATGCAACAAATGGTAAAGTATTTGGATGGGTGCAGCCTGTAAATAACATGCCACAGGGCGATTGGGAGCCTGTATCGCTATTGATTACTCCCAAAAAACAACAAGTCTTTTCGGTGGGGGCCGATTATTCATTTAACAGGCATTTAAAATTAAAATCTGAAGTGGCCCTTAGCGATTATGATATCAATCTTTTTTCTACAAAAGATAAAGCAAACGACAGGGGCTTTGGCGCCAAATTCGTTTTGCAAAATGACAGCCAGAAAATTACATTTGGAAATAAATTATACCATTTAGAAACCCTTGCAGGGTATGAATTTGTACAAAAGAAATTTACTCCTTTAGAGCGATTAAGAAATATAGAGTTTTTACGAGATTGGAGCCTTCCTTTTGATGCAGCTGCAGCAGATGAACAAATAAGCAATGCCTCAGCAAAACTTTCTGACAATAAAGGCAATTACCAACAATACGAAATTACCAATTACCAACGCAGCGACAGCTATAACGGTTGGCGGCAAAGAATAAGAAATTATAATGAGTATAAAGGTTTTAAACTAACGGATGATATCAGCTACACTGCATTTAACAGCCAAACGCAAAAAGGAAACTTTTTTAGGCCGGCTATTGAATTAAAAAAACTATTGAATAAATTTTACCATATAGAAGCAGGTGTAAAATATAGCGGAGAGTATAATAAACTGTATGATAAAGTAGCCGACTCTCTTACTGCATTTAGCTTTGCTTACAATTTGTATGAATTTTATTTAAAGTCTAACCCCGTAAAACTAAACAAGTGGGGTTTTTCTTTTTTTACCCGAACCGATTTTTTGCCACAGGCAAAATCGCTGGTAAAGGTTAATAAAAGCAATAATTTTTCTTTTACCACAGAGTTGATGAAGAGTGAATCTCAACAATTAAAATTTAATGTTACATATCGCACTTTGCATGTAGTAAATGCTTTGCTTAGCCCTCAAAAAGATGACAGAACCTTACTGGGCAGGGCAGAATACAATGTAAATAAATGGAAAGGATTTTTAGAAGCCAATGCCTTGTATGAAATAGGTAGTGGGCAGGAGCAAAAGCGGGAATATACTTACATAGAAGTGCCGGCAGGGCAGGGGCAATATACATGGATTGATTATAATGGAGATGGAATACCCGAACTAAATGAGTTTGAGATTGCCGTTTTTCAGGATCAAAAAAAATATATCAGGGTATTTACACCCGGCAATGAGTATGTAAAAGCCAATTACCTACAGTTTAATTACAATATTAATCTTGAGCCAAAAATGATTATTAAAGCCTCTAACCCAAAAGGATTTATTAAAATTTTGGCAAGGAGCAATACTACATCCACGCTTCAAATCAACAAAAAAGATTTATGGGATGGTAATTTTTTATTCAATCCTTTTAGCCGAAAATTGAGTGATACCACATTGCTTTCGCTCAATTCATTTTTTTCAAATACTTATTATTATAATCGTACAAGCTCCAAATGGGGCTTCGACTTTACGCATAGTAAATCATCTAACAAAGCTATTTTATCTTATGGCTTCGAAAGCCGTAATACTACTACACTTACAAGCAGGGTAAGGGTAAATTTGAATAAAAATTTTGTAAGCAATTTTGTATGGAGGCAATCTAAAAATATACTTTCTACTGCTTCAGCCAGTTTTGACAATCGCAATTATAATATTAAGCAAAATGGCTTTGAACCAAATATTAGTTATATATACAGGTCTAACCTTAGGGTTACTCTTGGCTATTCGTATTCTAACAAACACAATACTATTGATTCGCTTGAAAGCGCCGTCAATAATGCTTTAACAACCGAAGTGAAATACAATATTTTATCGAGTAGCAGCATCAATGCTAAATTTACATTAAATCAAATTTTATTTAATGGCTATGCAGGCTCTGCCAATACTACTGTGGGATATATTTTACTGGATGGTTTGATGCCGGGCAAAAATTATTTGTGGAGCATTGATTATACAAAAAGAATAGGCGGCAATATTGAAATGAGCCTGCAATATGAAGGCCGAAAACCCGGCAGTACAAGAGTTATAAATATAGGAAGAGCTACCGTGAGAGCGTTGTTTTAAAATAAGCAATTTATTTTACCAATTTTACAAAAAGCAAATTTGTATTTGAAGGGCTCACAAGCCTCGGGTATGGGCAATACCTTAGCTCCAATAAATTTGGGGCAGTAGATCATAGTAATGGATACTTAGACTTTCAGCTTTGGCTGTCGGTAGGGTTCAGATTTTAATGATTTTATTAGCTTCATACAGATCATAAAGAAATGCAGGGTAATAAGCAATCGGAGCCATCTACATTATCTCAAAAAAAATAGCAGCAAATAAATTGCCGCTATTTTTTAATAAGGTAGTTGGTTTTTCTGTAGGAAGAATGTGTTGATCTTTGTAAGGATATTACATTTAAATATTAGCTAAAAAGCCCGCCTTTCTTTAAAGGCCTGTATGCTTCACCTACTTTAAAGCCATTATTGAATACTTCAATTTTATAATTGCCGGTTAAGAAATTGCTGTTTTGTTTCCAATCAAATGTTACATTTTGCTTTTTGCTTTGAGTGTAGTTTACATCAATTTTTTGAGTGTAAGTTCTTTGCTCACCATCCCTTGTACTAAAGGTGCCGGAGCCTAACGCATCCACAGCTACAGGTGTACCATCCGGTGCAGTAATGCAAATGTAAAGTTCTTTCACGCCAGAAGGAGTAACCATGTTTTCATCAAGATCAAAACTGATACGTAGTTTATCAACTCGTTTAGCAGTTTCTGTTACTTTTTCTTTGCCATTCTTTTTATCTTTTATACCAACAATATTAAAGTTTGAAGCATGCAAAGTAGAAGCAATATCAATGGTTTTAGCTCTGTCTTGCAATACCACTGTAGCGGAGTCGTAATCTTTCTGAATTTTATTTCTCTGCTTTACTACCGCAGCTTTTTCTGCAGTTAATTCAATTTTTTGCCCTTGCAATATTTCAATCTGAGTTTTGTATCCTTCAATATCACCATTTAATGAAGCAATTAAGCTTTTAGCTTCTGCAAGTTCAGATGCAGTAGCATTAGCTTTATTGAGTAAGCTTTGAATTTTAGCTCTTTTTTCCTCAATGTCTTTGTCTTTTGCGGTAATGGTGCTGTCTTTTTTAGAGTTAGAAGTTTTCAGCATATCATAGCGCATAGCGGCATCTTCTAATTCTTTTTGCAATTCATCTCTTTGGGTAGAGGTTGTTGCAATTAAATTTTCTTTTTGGTCAATAGTTTCTTTTGTTTTGCTTTTATCATAAATGATATAGCCCCAGGTACCCAGCAATGCTGCTATTAACAGCCCGGTAATTACTGCACGAGAACTTTTTTTAGGAGAGTTAGAAGTAGATACCTCTTTATTGGGTTGATCTGCCTCCGGAAAATTTTCAAAAGCCATGATGATAAGTTTTTCTTTTTTAGTAAAATTGATTGAAGTTTATTAAAAACTTTGTATCCGCTCTATGCCGATTATTGGATATTTTTGCATTTTAGCTGATTACGGGATGCTATTTTCCAAAACTATGCCAAAAATATATTTTGATTTATTTTTTATTAAGATTACTGATAATATAGGTTAATAAGTACTATAAATGAGCGCTGAAAAAATACTCACTTCCTGGAAAAAAAAAGATTTTAAACCCGTTTACTGGCTTTCGGGTGATGAGGATTATTATATTGATCAGCTAGTAAACTATGCTGAGCATCATATATTGACAGAGGAAGAGTCGTCTTTTAACCTTAGTATATTGTATGGGCGTGATACTGACTGGGCTCAGGTTACCAATGCCTGTCGGCGATACCCCATGTTTGCTGATAAACAAGTAGTTATTTTAAAAGAAGCTCAGTATTTTAAAGATATTGAAAAACTGGAACCCTATATTTCGGCTCCCCTGGCATCTACCATCTTAATAATTGCTTACAAAGAAAAAGCACTTGACAAGCGTAAGACTTTTTATAAAGTATTGCAATCTAAAGCCGAATTATTGATAACTGCCAAACTTAAAGATGATAAATTACCTGAATGGATTGCAGAACTGGTAAAAAATAAAGGCTTTAACATTGATGGTAAGGCAATTGCTATTTTGCAGGAGCATATTGGAAACGACCTGGCCCGAATAGCAAATGAGATAGAAAAACTATCTGTAAACCTAAAAGATAAAAAAAGCATTGATGCTGATGATATTGAAAAATTTATTGGCATCAGTAAAGAGTACAATATTTTTGAATTACAGGCTGCCATTGCAAAAAAAGATTTCCCCAAGGCTATTAAAATTGTAAATTATTTTGAAAGTAACCCAAAAGCCTTTCCTATACAGAAAACATTACCTGCCCTTTATTTTACGGTAAGTAAAACCTATGGCGTATTTGGCTTAAGCGATAAAAGCGATGCCGCACTGAAACCCTTATTTTATTTTAACCCAAATGCTGTGCAGCAGGCAAAAGATATGATGAAAAACTATGGGTATGCCGGTATAGAAAAAATGATTTTGCTTTTGCATCATTATAATTTAAAAAGTATTGGCATTAATAATAGTAATACAGACCAGGGCTCTTTAATGAAAGAAATGGTTTTAAAAATGATGATGTAATTCGGTAAAGTTTAATGAATAGCCAATGCTGCAATTTTATCTTTTGCCAGTTGGGCTTTCAATGCATCGAGACCATTAAATTTTTGTTCTTCCCTTAACCGTTTTTGCAAAGTAATCGTAAGGGTTTCTCTATAAATATTTTTATCAAAATCAAAAATGTTTACTTCAATCACCCGCTTACTGCCGTCAACCGTTGGCCTTACGCCAATATTCATCATCCCTTTGCAGAAAATGCCTTGCACATCTACCTTTACTGCATAAACGCCGTTGGCCGGTATTAATTTTTCGTTATTGGTTAGTTCAATATTAGCAGTAGGGTAGCCAATAGTTCTGCCTAATTTATTACCTTCCACCACTTTTCCTGAAAAAAAATAGGGGTACCCCAAAAACTCCTTTGCCTTGTCAATATCACCACTAAGTAATGCTTCTCTTATTTTGGTAGAGCTTACTGTTACATTTTGCAAAACTTGCTCCGGTATTTCTTTTACCAAATAATGATATTTGGCAGCTTCCCTTTCAAGCAGCTTATAATCGCCTTCCCTGTTTTTGCCAAACCGGTGGTCGTACCCCATGATGATGCTATGCGGATGAAATTTATCTACTAAAAAATCTTTTATGTATTGAAGTGCAGGCTGCCCGGCAAAGGCTTTGGTAAATGGTACTACTACAATATTGTTTATCCCTTTTTGATGAAGCAGGTTATATTTTTCCTCTGGGGTATTTAAAATATATAATGGCTTACTAATATTTTGCAGTATTTTTTTGGGATGCGGGTCAAAAGTAACGAGGATGGGAGTGCCGCCAATATTTGCAGCTTCTTCTAATAGCTGGCTAATAATTTGCGAATGCCCTACATGCACCCCATCAAAACTGCCAATGGTAAGCACGGCCTTGTTAAACTCAGGCAGTTGATTCATGTCTTTATATACCTTCATAAAAGAAGCGCAAATTTACTTCATAATTTATTATTCACTCAATCATAATTTTTTTATTGAAAATTGAAAATTAGCTTTGCGGCACAATCATATTTATGAGTTTATATAACAAAAGAGGGGTTTCTGCTCAAAAAGAAGAAGTTCATGCAGCAGTGCAAAATCTTAATCAGGGGCTTTTTGCAAATGCATTTTGTAAAGTTTATCCCGATTTTTTAGGGCAGGACGAAAACTTTATTAATGTGATGCATGCAGATGGCGCCGGTACTAAAAGCATATTGGCCTACCTGTATTGGAAAGAAACCGGCGATATCACCGTATGGAAAGGTATTGCCCAGGATGCTGTGGTGATGAACCTTGATGACCTGTTGTGTGTGGGTATTTATGATAATATTGTATTTAACTCTACCATTGACAGAAACAAACACTTAATAACCGGCCAGGTGTTGCAACAAATAATAAATGGTACTCAGTTGCTCTTTGATACTTTAAAAGAATTTGGGGTAAACATTCATTACCTCGGTGGCGAAACGGCAGATGTGGGAGATGTAGTGCGTACGGTGGCTGTAAATGGTACCATGACCTGCAGGTGGCCAAAAAATAAAATTATCAGCAATCAAAAAATAAAGAGTGGAGACGTTATAGTAGGCTTTGCAAGCTATGGCCAGGCTACTTACGAAAGCGAGTACAACAGCGGGCTTGGAAGCAATGGCCTTACCAGTGCAAGGCACGATGTATTGAGCAAATTTTATGCAGAAAATTTTAAAGAAAGCTACGATAATGATTTGGGAGAAGATGTAGTATATATTGGTAAAAGCAGGCTTACAGACCTAATTACTGTAAATGATGAATTTTTATCTGTAGGTAAATTAATATTGAGCCCCACCCGTACTTATGCCCCGGTAATGAAAGGTTTATTGCAAAATCATTTTGACAAAATACATGGATTAATTCATTGCAGCGGAGGTGGGCAAACAAAATGTTTGAAATACCTGCCTGCAAATTATAAAATAATAAAAGATAATCTTTTTAAAGCGCCTCCTGTATTTGATATTATTCAACAAAATAGTGGCAGCAGCTTAAATGAAATGTACGAAGTATTTAACATGGGTTGCAGGCTCGAAATATATTGTGATAAATCAGATGCACAAACCATGATAGACGCAGCAAAAGCATTTAATATAGATGCACAAATCATTGGAAGGGTAGAAGCTTCATATAAAAAAGAACTTGTGATAACATCAAATAACGAAGAAATTTGGTACTAAAAAACTAAGCCAGGGCTGAAATTTCTTTGATTATCTTTTATATGTATTCCTTATTTTAGTTTTTTATACGGCTTATCCAGAAAATTATCAGGATACAAAAGAAGTTGAAACGGTAAGAGCTAAAAAGTAGGCCAAAGAAAAAAAGTATAATTGTTATAGATACCAATATCTGAATAAGTTCCCTTTCCGTAAGTTGACATACTTTTTGAATCATTTACATCCCCAATAGCGAGGCTCACTTGCATTTCATTATTTTTTCCATCACTTTTGCCAACCCTTCAGGCAAATACTTAAGAGCTGTATCTGCCTTTACACAAACAGGTAATAATTCAAACAGTTTTTGTATTGAAAATGCAAATGACACGCATATTAAATTTATCTTAGCCAACAAATTTCAATAAAAGCAGCATAAAGAAAGTGCTTTTAAAAATAGGGATAAAACCTCAAGACTTAATAAAGGATAAAAAATGACAAGCTCAGCACAACGACAAGAATTACAAAATAAAATTTGGAAAATAGCCAACGATGTTCGTGGCTCGGTGGATGGATGGGATTTTAAACAGTTTGTGTTAGGTACGCTGTTCTATCGCTTCATCAGTGAAAACTTCACCAATTACATTGAAGGCGGCGATGAAAGCATTAACTATGCTAATTATTCTGATAATAATATCAGCGCCGAAATAAAAGACGATGCCATAAAAACCAAAGGCTACTTCATTTATCCCAGCCAGCTTTTTATAAATATCGCCAAAACAGCCAATACAAACAACAATCTAAACTCCGATTTAAAAGCCATTTTCGATGCCATTGAAAGTTCGGCCAATGGCTATCCCTCCGAGTCGGATATAAAAGGATTGTTTGCCGATTTTGACACCACCAGCACAAGATTGGGCAATACCGTTCAAAATAAAAACAAACGCCTGGCAGCCGTGCTGAAAGGTGTGGAAGAACTGAATTTTGGTCCTGCATGGAGTGGGATTGAAGACAATCAGATTGACCTCTTTGGTGATGCTTATGAATTTTTAATTTCTAATTATGCCGCCAATGCAGGAAAAAGCGGAGGTGAGTTTTTTACGCCTCAGCATGTATCCAAACTCATCGCTCAATTGGCCATGCACAAACAGGAGAAAGTAAACAAAATTTACGACCCGGCCTGTGGTTCCGGCTCTTTGCTGCTACAGGCCAAAAAGCATTTTGATAACCATGTTATTGAAGAAGGTTTTTATGGGCAGGAAGTAAACCACACCACTTACAACCTGGCCCGTATGAATATGTTTTTGCACAACGTTAATTACGATAAATTCAATATTGTGTTGGGCGATACCCTGCTCCATCCGCAATTGGGCGGCGACAAACCTTTTGATGCCATCGTATCCAATCCGCCATATTCTATTAATTGGATTGGCAACGATGACCCAACACTCATTAACGACGACCGTTTTGCACCTGCCGGTGTATTGGCTCCCAAATCAAAAGCCGATTTTGCTTTTGTATTGCATGCCCTCAGTTATCTTTCCGGCAAAGGAAGAGCAGCTATTGTTTGTTTCCCCGGTATCTTTTACCGTGGCGGCGCCGAGCAAAAAATCAGAAAGTATTTGGTAGATAATAATTTTGTTGAAACCGTTATTTCCTTAGCGCCAAACTTATTCTTCGGCACATCCATAGCAGTAAACATTTTGGTATTGGCAAAAAATAAAACCGAAAACAAAACCCAGTTTATTGATGCCAGCGGTGAAGACTTTTTTAAAAAAGTAACCAACAACAACATTTTGGAAGATGCCCACATCAAAAAAATAATGCAGTTGTTTGATGCAAAAGCTGATGTAGCCCACCAGGCCATTAGCATTGACAACCATAAAATTGCCGAAAATGATTATAACCTTTCGGTGAGTTCGTATGTGGAAGCAAAAGACAATCGGGAGCAGGTGGATATTACACAGTTAAACGCAGAAATTTCGAAAACAGTAGAGAAGATAAATGTCTTGCGTAGAAGTATTGATGAAATTATAAAGGAAATTGAATAAAAACTAAAAAAGCATGGAAAAAGGCACCATCATAAAATTAAATAAGCAATTTGAGGAATATGCTTATGAGCAGGATGGCATTGAATATTGGCTGGCTCGTGAACTGCAAGAATTATTAGGATATGCCGACTGGCGAAATTTTTTAAATGCCATTAATAAAGCCAAAGACAGTTGCAAAACCACTGGTGAAGCGGTTTCCGACCATTTCGTTGACGTCACCAAAATGGTCAAAATTGGCTCGGGTGCTGAAAGAGAACAAGAAGATTTTATGCTTACCCGATATGCCTGTTACCTAATAGCGCAAAATGGCGACACAAAGAAAGAACAAATTGCTTTTGCTCAAAGTTATTTTGCCATTCAAACCCGTAAACAAGAGTTGTTAGAAGAACGCATTCAGTTAATGGAGCGGTTACATGCTCGTGAAAAACTGGCTGCTACTGAAACCGAACTTTCTAAAAACATATATGAGAGAGGCGTTGATAATTCAGGTTTTGCCCGCATTAGAAGCAAAGGCGATTGGGCAATGTTTGGAGGTTATAATACCAGCGATATGAAACGTAAATTAGGTATAAAAGATAACAGGCCCTTAGCCGACTTTTTGCCTACCATTACCATTACTGCCAAGCAATTAGCTACTGAAATCACCAATTTTAATGTAAAAAAGAACGACCTCAAAGGCGAAGGGAATATCACTTCCGAGCACATTAAGAACAATAAAGACGTAAGAAGCCTTTTAGGCAAAAGCGGCATTAAGCCTGAAGAATTACCGGCAGAAGAAGACATTAAAAAACTGGAACGCAGGGCTAAATCTTTAGATAAAGAAATAGCCAGGAAAAATTTAAAAGGCAAAAAGAATAACAAATGAGCAAAAAAGAACACTCAATTGAAAAGGGAGAATTGAAAATGGAAAATGAACTTAATTTTCAACTTTCAACTTTCAACTTCCCATTAAAAAAAGTGGAATGGAAAACGCTGGGGGAAGTGGCGGAAATTATTCGTGGAGTTACTTATAATAAAAGTCTTGAGGTAACGGAAGATGGATATAAAATACTAAGAGCAAATAATATTACCGTCGAATTTTCAAAACTTAATTTTAATGATGTTAAGCAAATTAGCAAAGAAGCTAAAGTTAAAAGCACACAAAGACTTTCAAAAAATGACATTTTGATTAGTGTCGCTAGTGGTAGCCGTGAGCACGTAGGAAAGGTTGCGTTTATAGATGAAGACATTGATTATTTTTTTGGTGGATTTATGGCGGTTATTCGAACTTATGAATATGTAAACGCAAGATATATGTTTCATATTTTGAGAAGTCAGTATTTCGTTCAATTTGTTGAAACAACTTTTGCAAGTGCAACTATAAATAATTTAAGTAACAGTACATTAAGAGAATTCAAGTTCCCCATTCCGCCGCTCGCTGTTCAAAAAGAAATTGTTCGTATTCTGGATACATTTACAGAGCTTACAGCAGAGCTTACAGCAGAGCTTACAGCTCGTAAAAAGCAGTATCATTATTATCGGGAAAGCTTGTTGGATTTTTCAACCACGAAAAACACAGAAAACACGAAAACTGTGGAGTGGAAGACGTTGGGGGAGGTTG
>JAFDXD010000001.1 GCA_018268135.1 Bacteroidota bacterium | reverse complement strand
TTTTACCAACTTTTAATGCAGGAGCAATGGCCACGTTTGGCATATCGCCTGTGTTTGATTTAGAGACTGGTTTATTATTTACCGGCAGAGGTTCAAAGTATGATGTATTTCTCAATTCAAATGATCATACTGATAATTATTTTAAATACAAATTCAATCCATACTATATTGAGTTGCCCGTAAATGCACAGGTAAAATTTCCCTTGGCCGGAAAAAAATCAAGCATTTTTGTAAGCGCAGGCCCTTATATAGCCATGGGGGTTGCTGGCAAAGTAAAAACAGAAACAAAAATTATTGGCAATGTTGTTAATAGCAGCTCTACCATTAAATTCAGCAACAGCTCACAAACCAATAACCAACAGGGGCAAAATTTTGATGAAATAAAACGCTTTGATTATGGTGCTAACTTTGGCGCCGGTATTGACTTTGGGCATTTTATTATAAAAGCAGGTTATGGCCTTGGCTTAGCCAAAATAAATGCATCTCAAACCAACAATAACTCTAACGATAAAAATAAATACCACACATTTACTTTTTCTATCGGTATCCCTTTAGGAAATTAAAATAGTTCATTGAGCAAAAATTGAACAAATCAAAAAGCCCTCTGAATTTTATCAGAGGGCTTTCTTTTATAATTTTTTTACAACATCAGCTACCAGGTTTGGCCTGCCCAATGTATAATAATGCAACACCGGCACTCCTGCTTTTTTTAATTCTCTCGACTGCGCAAGAAGCCATTCAGCACCTACTAGTTCTACATCTGCATCGCTTTTGCATTTTAATATTTCTGCAGATAAATCTGTTGGCAAATCAATATTAAAAATTTTGGGTAAAATAGTTAATTGCTTTTTGTTATACACCGGTTTTAACCCCGGTATTATGGGCACATTAATACCAATATCCCTACAGGCATTTACAAATGCAAAATACTTTGCATTGTCAAAAAACATTTGCGTTACAATATAATCGGCTCCTGCATCTACTTTCTTTTTTAAATATTGCAGGTCTGTTTCCATATTCGGCGCTTCAAAATGTTTTTCGGGGTAGCCGGCCACGCCAATACAAAATTTTGTTTTGGTAGTATTTTTCAAGTCCTCTTCAAGGTACACTCCGGCATTTAGGTTATTTACCTGTTTTAATAAATCTATCGCATACTTATGACCGTTAGCTTCCGGCTCAAAAGTAGTTTCATTCTTTGCGGCATCACCTCTTAGCACAAGTACATTATCAATACCTAGGTAGTTAAGGTTTATCAGAGCATCTTCTGTATCGTTAATGCTAAATCCTCCGCATATAAGGTGTGGTACGGTATCTACATTATATTTGTTCATGATAGAGGCACAAATAGATTCTGTACCCGGGCGCTTGCGTACTACTACTTTTTCAAAAGTTCCATCAGCCTTTTTCTTAAATACATGTTCACTTCTATGATAAGTTACATTAATAAACGAAGGCTTCAGCTCCATCAATGGGTCAAGATGCTGATACAAAGATTGAATGCCTTTACCTTTTAAAGGAGGCAATATTTCAAATGATACCAGGGTGCCGGTAGCATGGTTTATGTGGTCAATTACTTTCATGTTTTTTAAAAATGGCTGTAAAGATAAAGCCTAAATAAAAAAACCTTACAATTTTTAATTTTCAAGGTTACCTATTCATACATTCATATATAGAATTAGGCAGAATGAGCATATAACCTATTTGCGAA
Source organism: Bacteroidota bacterium (assembly GCA_018268135.1). Taxonomy (GTDB): domain Bacteria; phylum Bacteroidota; class Bacteroidia; order Chitinophagales; family Chitinophagaceae; genus Ferruginibacter. Next base: position 1,056 of record JAFDXD010000001.1, on the reverse strand, counting down.
GCTTGAAGTTTGGGACTCATAAAAAAGCGTTTAGAAATAAAATTAATGCTGAAAAAGCTGAATGTTGGAGTTAGTTGGTAAGTCGCTCTATAGCTGGGATATAACCTACTAACCGGACTAATTTTATTTTAGACGGGCATTCAAATTTTTAGCCAAAAGAATTCATTAATGTCTAAAGATTGCTAAAAAAGCTATTTTTGCAACTACTAAATTTTTACAATTTTGAGTTTAATCATTCAGACCAATAAGCTGGTAAAAATTTATGGCAGCCGTACTGTTGTAAATAATGTATCATTTAATGTAAAGCAGGGCGAAATAGTTGGCCTGTTAGGCCCAAATGGCGCCGGAAAAACTACTTCTTTTTACCAGGTTGTGGGCCTGGTAAAGCCTGATGAAGGCGAGGTATATTTAGGAGATGAAAATATTACCAAACTTCCCATGTACAAGCGGGCACAAATGGGTATTGGATATTTGCCACAGGAGGCGAGTGTATTTAGAAAATTGAGTGTAGAAGATAATATTACTGCCGTACTTGAAATGACATCTTTAAAAAAGAGTGAGCAACAAGATAAATTAGAATCGTTGTTAGATGAGTTTCGCCTGCAGCATGTACGAAAAAATAATGGTGACACTCTAAGCGGCGGTGAGAGAAGAAGAACTGAGATAGCACGGGCTCTTGCAGTTGACCCCAAATTTATTTTACTGGATGAACCTTTTGCAGGAGTTGACCCCATAGCAGTAGAAGATATTCAGGAGATTATTGCAAAATTAAAATATAAAAATATTGGCATTCTCATTACTGATCACAATGTAAATGAAACCCTTTCTATTTGCGACAGAGCTTACTTACTTATAGATGGAAGTATTTTTAAAGAAGGTACTGCAGAAGAGCTTGCAGGCGATGAACAGGTACGCAGGCTTTACTTAGGCAGAAACTTTGAACTTAAAAGAAAAGATTACCTGCACGAAAAAGCACAAGAATAATGTAGAAGCTAATAGGCTTAACCACACTTCATCTTACAGGCATTATTTACAAAAGCAAAAAATAGTTGGTAA
>JAFDXD010000019.1 GCA_018268135.1 Bacteroidota bacterium | reverse complement strand
AGTAAACCATCTTCCTATTTGGTTATCGTACATTCTTGCACCGAAGTCCAGTAATTCAAGCCCTGAACCATCCGAGAACTCTTGCCTCTGTTCTTCTTTACCATTAAATTTAAAATGATTGGGAGTGATGCCCGCAGCCTTAGAACTTATCCCTTGTTGGATGAGGCCGAATGGATAATAATGCGTTTCTTCCAAAATATTTCCTCTTGTATGTACCACTTGTACATTGTCAAAGAACACGTCTGTCGGACTCTCATTGCTACAGTAAATATACACATATCCGTTCTTTGGAACTGTTAAATTTGATAATTCACTGTGATGATCTTTAACAGTGCCATTGGTGCCTACTTTACTGAAACCGCTGCTAACGCATTTAAACTGTTCATCAAAAAATAAATAATTAATATAGGCTTTGGGTACTGTGGGAGCGCCGACTGCCTGCGATGTTTGTGTGGCCCACATACTGTTAATACCTGCTACTCCGGTAGTGGTATTTATGCCGCTTGCTGTTACAGTGCCATGTGCACCTGTTATACTGCCAGCTCCAGGGCTTCCTAAAAATCCACTCAATAAATCTAATATAGGTATGGCACTGTTTACGCCGGTGCCCCCGGTATTATTCTGAAAATAATAACTTTTTCCAAACACATCTATCTTATCTCCTGCCATTACTTTTAATGTAATACCTAACCCCATTTTACCATTGCTGTTGTTAAGTTTATAAAGTTTCTGGCTGTTGTCGGATGATTTTATTAAAGAGGTACTGGTACAGTTTGGATTATTGTTTAAAATACCATTGTTATTGGGATAATTTGCTATTCCTGTTGCTACAGAACTGGAAACGATATTAGCATTGTTAATAGCATAGTAATTTTGCTCTACTGCTTTTGGGTCTGTACTTGCTCCAGTACCTTCTAAAGTAGCAGCAGGGTAAATATCCTGTCGCTGTTCTTCAGTCAGTACCATGCGTACATTACCCAGGTGGTCTTTTATAAAATAATCATACGCAAAGCCGGCGGGTGTGCTGCCAACAGCGGGCTTAAAACGTACCCTGCCTTCTTCATGCCCAAAAAACTGTAGCACATCTGTATAGTCGGGGTTATTGGCATCGGCGGGTACGGTAGTTCTGCTTTCGTACACAAAGCCGTTAATGTAATTGGTGGTAGTGGTAATGGTTTTGCCCGTGGTGCTAATGTCTATTGTTTGCTTCTGTAATTTATTACCGGCCGCATCATAGGTATAAGTGATGGTGCCTTTGTTATGGGTGGCATCTTTTTTTACCGTAATAATAGTTGGCAGGTTCAGGTGATTGTATTGTATGCCATCAGTTGTGGCATCGCCTATATCTTTGTTCAGATCTTTTTTAAGGTTTCCATTGCCATCATAAGTATAGTCAATAGTTGTAGCTGTTTTGGTGGGTACTGTACTTTGGTATAAAGTAGATGCTCTAAAATCGCCGAGTTTTGTACCGGCATCATTTACTGCATCTATCACATTCAGCAGCTTATTACTATTGCTGGTATAGTTATAAGTAAGGTTGTCTATAAGGCTGCTAGTATTTATTTTTAGGCCCCATTGCTGCATTTGCTTTATATTGCCATTGGCATCATAAGCGGTGGTATAATCATTGCCATCGCCCATTTTTACACTAAAATCTACATTGGCGGTTTTATTAAATGTACCTCCGGTGTACTGGTTAAAATCTGCTGCTAAAAGGCGGTTGGCATTGTCATATTTAAAATCGTATTTGCGTTTCTCTCCATCTCCGGCGCTTTTCCATACTGTGCCTTCTATATTACCATTGTACTGGGGATTTGCATAACTTCCCAAAACTCCGTTTTTATCATAACCCAAATCAAATCCAAAATAATTGGTAGTGGCTACATCCCTCACATAATCCCTGTTGACTCCTAACATCCAGCCACGGATGTTATAATCATAATTCAATGTTTCAAGCCCGGAATTACTGTTATTGACTGGTGCCAGTTTTTTTGATATTAACTGCCCAAGAGCATCATATTGGTTGCTTACTATCCGCTGTTCTGGTTTTTCAACAATTACACCGGCAATATTACTCTTTACTGCCTTACTGGTATTCAATACCCTTCCAAGGTCATCGTACTGGGTTTTAGTAATTACTACATGAATCTGTGAATTTGTGCCACCTTCTGTCTCTGTTTTTAAAACATTTATTAAAGGTTGCCCTGCCCAACTATACTGAGTAGTATTGATATCTATTCCGCTTTTTATGTTCAGGATTTTGGTTTGTATGACCCGGCCTTTATCGTCATATAAAATTACAGTGGAAAGGAACTGGTTACTATTCAATACTTTCACCTGTGTCCAGGTAACCATACCCGTTAGTACCGTCATTAGCGTTTGTGCCTGAGGGTAAGGATATGTAGTATTGGAAGGTGAATAAAAATTACTACTCCAGCTATTATCAAAAGTTGAAATTAAACCGGCTGGGAGATTATTGTAATTATCATAGTGCGTAACTGTTAACCCTTCCCATCCTGAACCGGGGATACCTGCTTCATTAAAAGGATAATAGTAGTAAGCGCTTGCGGAAGCCTGTGCACTGTGATAGGCTAAATCATTGGCATTTGTCCAAAGGCCGGTTTGTACCGGCCGGTTGAGTTCATCATAAATCGTAACCATCCATTTAGATGGCGTAGTTCGCATATTTCCATCCTGGGTCATTACTAACCTGTCCCGTTGGTCGTACACCATATAAACCGGTGCAGAACCGGGTACCTGTTTCATTATCATCCGATTACGGGCATCATATTCATACCGGAAACATTGTTCGGCTAATATAGTGGCATCACTCAATACCCAGTTAGTGCTTATCAATTCTACACCTTTTGGTTGTATCACAGAACGCAGATTTCCTAGATCGTCATAAATATAATAAGTGCATAACCAACCTGCATATCCTCTTCCTGTACCATCATCTGCAATGCCTGCAGCAGATGATATCTGCACTTTTTTTAAAATTACCTTTCCCTCCTTATCTTTAAATTCAATAACCTGCTTGTTATTTTCATCTATACTTACGTTCTTATATAACTGACCGGCATCGTAAACTCCGGGGCTGCTGTATGTTCCAAAACTACCGGAAACATTTGTTACATTCCATATCCTTACTGCATCAGCTAAAGTGTTTATCCAGTATTTCATTTTAACAGATTTCCTATCTGCTTCATTTGGCAAGCTATATGTACTAGCCCAGCTATCGCCGGGAGCAAAACTTTCCTCTACCCTGTTTAAAGGGGAAGCTTCAAAATTTGTTTTGCTATAAAAATAATGTTCTCCCCGCGATCCATATTGCTGGGTCATGAAAACAGCCTGTTGCTGAAAGGGATCCAATTTAAATTTTCCGTCATTGATATTTGGAGTAAGTGCTGTAGCATTTGCAACAAAAGGTAAGTATTTATATTCCTCTCTACCGTATTCATCGTAGATAACTGGGCTTACAACGTCAGCAACAGCATTTGTAGCAGTTGTAAGTGACCCATCTTTAACAACTGTTTGTATTGGTCTACCTAACCCATCCATATATTGAGTAACTATCTTTACATCACTCATATATCTACTCATTAATGTCGTAGCATCCTGCTCAGGAGCTTTTGCGTCAAAAGTGCGAATATAATTTATTGGTGTAGCAGAAGCATAAGCGGCAGGCACTGTAACAACCTGAGAAATTGAAACGTTACAACAAAAAATTAAAGCACTAAAAATGAAATGCTTGACAAACCATTTATGTGTAAACTGCATAATTGCTTTTTTACATTTAAAAATCTGAATTAATTACTTGAATGATGCTGCTGTCTAACGGTCTTACTGCAGAGGAATAAGCTGCTGCAATCATACCATCCTTACCTATAATGAATTTTTCAAAATCATTATCCACAATTGCATTCATTTGTCCATTCTTTTCCGCATGAGCTAACCAAGAATAAACGCTGTTCATTCCTGGACCTATTACGTCTGATTTAGCAGCAATTACAAAGGAAGAATGATAGGTATTTTTGCATAAGTCTTTTATAGCCTGGTCGCTTTTATTCTCATTTCCAAAACTGTTGCTTGGAAATACGATCACTACAATACTGCCTGCATATTGTTGCTGTAATTGCTGGAGCTGTTCAAGCTGGTTAATATACCTACTGCCGGAGGCTATATTTACCAGCATTACTTTCTTGCCCTGGAAACTACTCATATTAAGAGTAGTGCCGATGTTACTTGTAAATGAAAGCGTATAAAAATTAATAAGAAACAATAGAACTGTTGAAATTAATAATTTTATCAAGTGTCTTAGTTTAGTGGTGAAGAATAGTGCTACATGAACCTATAGTACATGCTGTGGTGGTTGTTGTGGTTTGTACTATATCACTTACAGTACCATCTGGAAAACAATAAGCATAATAGCATGTCCAATGGAATCTATCTGAGTTTCGGGTTGCTTTTATTATAATTAAATTTCCAGCAGTGCATACACCATTAATACATTTATTCCCAGGTCCAGTACAAGCTGGGTTACAGACTTTACATACAGCTGTGTTTAAAACTGTCGACGTTTGCGTCTGGCCATAAGTCGTACTACATGGATTCTCATCTGTTTTTATAATGATTTGGTTACCGGTAAATTGATGAGGAGCAATCAATGATGTTTCACAGGTCGAAGATGTTACCTGCCAGTCTGCTGGTGAAGGACAACTGCTTGTTGGATCTGATACCCAACGAATACTATTGTATGTTGCACTAGATGGGTTAACATCACTCTCTTCTTTTTCCTTCACACCTGAATTATATGAGTTGTTTGATGGACAAGGTTGGCAACGTGTATTACCTGTGGCACGCCATTGGGAAGAATTGTTTGTGCCTACAGGACAACCCTCAACCTGGCCGGCATAGTTATAACATATCTTTTTTAAAATATTATTATCCTGGTCACGGATGATACTTAAACGGTTAAATAAATCATACTCGTATCTCGTTATATGATTATTTACATCGCAACTACTTGTAATCCCAACCAAAGGGCTTTGAGTATATGTTGTAATTATGGAGCCTTTCGGATAAAGTCTTAATTCATCAATATTGCCAGAACCAGATACAATAATAGTAGAAGCTGATATTTCATGTTCAAAATATGTCCAACCGTTAATTGTTGAGCCTTTTCTAGTTGCAAGAATTGATCCTTTAATTAAAAATGGCGTGCCGGTTTTACTCCAATAAGTGACCATGTAGGTTTGGCCTGAAGTTAAACCGGATTTTGAAATAATACCATTTGACAAATTATAACATTTACTACCTGTCGGTGATGTTGCATCGACTATTGGAGTTCCAGCATATGTCCAATTTCCTTTGCCTTCTTCTTCAAAAGATGAATAAGCAATGTCGGATTGATCTGCATTTTTAACTACCGCAATAATATTAGAATTTGCATAACCCCGGATATAACTTTCCTTTTTTGAATTCTGATTTATTGTTAGAGGATTACCATAACTATCCCGGTAAGTAACTTCCTGAAAAAGTTCATAACGTGAATCAAATTTAAATCCTGAAGTAGTATTTACTGATTCCTGAAAATCCGAAATAGGGGAAGATATTTTTAACTTGTATGTTTTGTAAATCTGTAAATTTTGATATTGGAATAAAGTTGCTTCCGTCAAAAGAAAAGCAGAAGTATTTTTCTTCTTTATATATTTCGTTATTTCAATTGGGCTTGAAATTAAATTTTTCTCGATCATACTATTTAGCTGGTCGCCCCATACACCAGGATGAATAGCATAATCTGTTGCAAATTTTGTTTTTTGCAAAATTATATCTCCAGCACTGTTGGTGGTTTGCTGTGAAATTTGATTTCCATTGGAAATATCAAAATCATTGTCAAATGCGGTAGTAATAGATTTTGAACCGTCATAAACTGTTTGTTCGTTATGTTTAACCACTGCTTGCTCTCGAAGCATTTTATAAGCATTTATTCCAACGTCAAGTAACAATGTTTGGTCTGGACCTGGTCCATAAGGATCTAAAGGGCTACCATCAGAAAAGCAAAGGTAACCTGGAAACATCCAGGCAGTCTGCACATTCCAAAAATAATCCTTGAAATTATTTAGTGGTTCAATATCTTTAGAGACTGCCTGAACTATAGTGATAGAACCATCTGGATTGGTCTTATATATTTCATTTGCTATCTCTTGTCCATTAAAATTATCATAATAAGAATATTTACTCTGAGGTACTGATGCAGTTTGCAAATTTTCTAATTTCCCTAAATTTATAAAATGATGTTCCGAGATTAGATCCTGAGAATTTCCAACTAGCTTTTCTTTTACGTCTGTATAAAGCACTGAGCTTCCCTGGGAACAAAAAAGAGGGAAAATCGACTCGCCTTTAACCCTAATAAAAGTATTGACGGTTTCTCCTCCGAAAGGATTAGATGCATGAACATAACTATAAGAGTTTACCGGTGCAAATAATTGTTCCCCATTCCCATAAGTATATTCTCTCACTAATTTAGAATTCGTTGTCGTATCATAATTAGTAATTTTTTTAACTCGTAAACCACCCGTTAAAATACCCGGAGTAGTCATGTTATTTTCAAATTCAAAATATGCTTTACCCCCCGTAGGGTAGTCAAGTTCTTTTATTGTTCCAATTTGTGTATAAGCTTCATCTATATCCCGATTTGCACCTGGGCCTAATGTGGTGATTCCTAAATCAGAAAATACTTTTTGTGGTAATAAAGAAGTATTAGTGTTTTTTCCATTATAGTATCCCCAATAATCCTGAGAAAACGAATACCTACAGGGCATGGCATGATCAAAATTATATTTAAAAATATAAGGTGGTTTAGTGACCAAATCGCCATTAGAATTGTATGTAATTTCCTGTACAGACTGAAGAAAAAGTTGCTGAAGCACTCTATTAGGATTATAATAAATAACAGCACCAGGGCAAGATGTATAGTTTTTGCTGGCAGGATCGGATGTAGCGTATGCATAAGTAAGAATAAATTTTTTTACTATGTGGTCATAAGGATCCAGAATCTGAATTTCTTTTAATGCATTTACTCCCCCATCTAATCTAGAATTAGTATCCTTAACGAAAACTATTCTTCCCTGGTCAAATTCAATTGATGAAATAGATTGTTCAGTAACATGTCTTTCATTTATGCTTAAAGAAGGATTGGCAAAATAAAAGTTACCTGTTCCGGCACTACCAATGTCTTTGCTTATATCGAACCCCCCATATGTGTATTCGGTCATTTCGTCATAAATAAAGTCTACACTCTTATTGTTCGCAAGATCATTAATTGAAGCAAGGTACCAAGAGTTCGCACTATACAACTGAGTAACTGGGGGTATAAGATTTTCAGCCTTTTCAATCACATTAAAGTTGTATTGTACTCCATTATTGCTTAAGAGTCCCCAATTACCGTTACCGATTATGAACGGATCGTATGGAGAAAAGGAAGGTGTTTCAGTTATTTTCCAACCATCGATTTTATCTAATGTAAACTTTTGTAACTGTTGATTATAAAAAAATCTTCCGCTATTTTCAGGAGTCGAAAACATAAATTCATCTGCCTCTCCATCAATTTTTCCTTGCGTTATTCTTCCCATGAAATGTTGAACATCAAAAGGATGACTATATTGATATGTTGCAAGGCCCGGACTTTCTATCGCATCACTAATAGCAGTAAAATAAGATGAGTATTGAGAATAATTTGGGCTGATATAACGTGAATTGTAATTACCATCACTAAGGCTAGTGTTAAAATCGTCTGTTCCGTTTGTTCTTTTTGTGATCTGGCCGCCTGCGTCTAGTGACCAACCCATACCTACCCAACTGGCATTTTCATTTACTCTCAAACCTCCGGCGTGATATTTCAGTTTTATCGGAACTGTTATATTTCCAGTCTTAATTGTAAAGAGTGGTATCTCAATTGCAGGTACGCCAGTTGACATATTTACTGGGTAATCCAAATATTTTCCTAATTGGGAGGTATTGGGTGTGGATGGAGAATGTTCAAACAAATCAATATTGGGATTGGTAACATTGTTTTGAGTAATCCCGTTTATTTGAAAAACTACAAGAGAAATAAAAATGAAAAGAATACTTTTTTTTAACATGGTTTATTTTTTTCTAAAATTCAGGTCGATTAAATTAATTTTTGATTTTAAAAACCATACCCCACCCTAAACAGCCATTGCTGTGTTACAGGATTATGGGTTTTGTACAACATATCATACAACAGTTGTAACTTGGTTTCCTTAGTAAACTTTGTTTTTATTTTTATTTTTTTACTGATGCCAATCAGTCCGGCGGGTTTCCAGTCACTTACATCTTTTAACTGGCTTATTTTCTTAAAAGATTCATTATGGTTCAACTCATATCCTCCGCTCAAATAGAATTGCTTTTTTAATTGCCAGTCAATATAACTTCTTAACCCGATGCCTTCATGAGAGAATTTGATATGCTGTATGCTTCCCATACCGAGTTTATAACTGATGCCAATACCTATTACACTTTTATCATTTAATTTATAGCCGAGGCTAAAGCCAATGTCGGCGGTAGTTGTACTGGTAAGGCTGGTAGGTTTTGCAAACTGCAGGTTGGTTCCTTTCTCCAGCCTTTGCTTAAAGGTTTTTGTTTTTTGCATATTGGGCTTAAAATCAGGAATATTCAAATCGCTGCTACTGCCGCCGGCTTTAAGCACCTTATCTTTTAAAGCAATTAACTGCGATTGAGCATCTTGCATATTCTGCTGAAATTGAGCTATGGCATTTGGGCCACCGGCTGCAATTCGGTTTTGTATAAGTGCGTTTATACTTGACCGTGTCTGTAGCCCTGCAAGGCTGGCTACACTGCCATCTACAGTAGGGCTGCCGAATAAAGATGCCAGGGCGCTGTTTTGTTTAAAGAATTTCTGAAAGGCAGGAATTTTGTTTAAAATATCTGTAACCACCTTCTCTGCTTTGGAAGGGTCTGCAAATATTTCTTTATAATTTTTCAGCGTTTCTGCATAATAGTAAGCCTCTTTATTTATTTTATTTAGGTATTTGCTGTTTCCAATATATTTTAAGGATGCATCAAACAATTGCTTTTTTCTTTCTTTTATAAAATTCTCTGTGGCTTCACTATTGGCAATATCCTGGTCGAGGCTGTTAAGCTGTTCTTTTACTTTTTCTGCCTGATGTGTTTTATCGGAAAACGATTCTTTTTGTGTGGTAATATATTTTATACCAGTGTTGAGCTTATCCCGGTAGCTGTCATAATTGGCTTTGTAATTTTGTTCTATAGCTTCGCCCTGTTTTAATTTTTGCAAAAGGGTGCTGAAAGTAGGTTGACCTGGGGCAAATATGCGGTTGACTGTTTCGGGACTGGCTTTGAGTAAAAGGCTATGAATCTTTTCTTCCCAGCGGCTAAGTTTTGTAAGCGTTTTTTCTGTTTTACTTGTAAGCCTGCTGCTATACTTTTCTACTTTACTATCTACCTGTGATAAATATTTTGTGGGAAGTATTTGAATTTTGTTGAAAGCACTATCTATTTGTGCCTGGCAGTAACACAAGGATAAAAAAAGGAGGATCAAAAAAGAGAGCCTGGGTACGCTCATAAACAGTTTTTAGGTTCCGAAAATTATTAAGTAAACTTAAAGCCTGTATTTTTAAGAAAAAATAGATATTGGTTTTGGTTAACTTCTAAATAACAAAATTTATTATAAGTATTTTATAATTAACTACTTACAATATATCATAATATTAAAATGTGTTAACAATATGGTAATTTTACTATGGACTATCTTTATTTTTTACTATGAATTTTTGAATTATTAAGCGCCTTATGTATTTCTTCTAAATCAAAATATCTCCTTCCCCCCAACTTGCTATAAGGTAATATTCCTTTGCTGCACCAGTTATGCAAAGTACCCCGGCTTATTTGTAATAATTTTTGTACAGCATAAGCATCCAGCCATTTTTGATTAAATAAGTTACTGTCTTCTAATAAATTAAATGGAAAATTAGGGGTACGGTTCATAAAATAGTTTTCTGGTAAACTTGTAACTAAAAAAGGATACTACGAATATAAAAAAATAAATATGTAATTAAAAAAAATATTTTATACTATGGAATAGTTATCATGATATCAAACCTTCATTCCTATTTGGTTTTTCTTTATTTACTTTTTGTCTTGATACAACAAGAAGCAAAAAAATCAAGTCCTCTTAAATTTATTTTTTGCTCATTCTACCTAATTCTTTACATATTTATATGGTTACTCTTTTATCAATTCTTAGGGTTTTGCTCAGGTATTGTTCGATGCAGTTTCGATATGGATCGAATATGCCCCGAAACATTTACGAATATGCCCCGAACAAATCATAGTTTTCTACAGAAAATATTAATTTATTAGTACAAACATGAATAATTATGTATAAAGCTGTGCAATTATGTACATTGTTATATTGTAGGCTTCTTCATCTACCGTTTGTAAATATTGAAATAACCCATTTATGCTAACATTAGCATCATGGGTAATCTTAACCCCAAAAAACAATTAACAATGGGAACATTTAACAAAGGAATCCTTGGTGGATTCTCAGGTAAGGTAGGCACTGTAATAGGTGGCAACTGGAAAGGCATTGACTACATGCGTAGCAAAGGCAATAAACGAAACCTTGCACCTACACAGGCACAGCAGGCACAGCAATTAAAATTTGGCTTATGCGTACGCTTTGTGCAAAGCATGAGCGGACTGGTAGAAACCAGTTTCCACAATTTTGCTGTAAAGAAAACAGGTATCAACAGCGCTCTTAGTTACACTCTCAAAAATGCTGTAACGGGTACTTTTCCAACTTTTAGCATTGACTATTCAAATGCATTGGTAAGCCGTGGAGATTTGCCAAATGTGCTGGCTCCGAGTATTGTAATGGGTGCAGGAAGTATGCTTAATTATGCCTGGACAGACAATAGCGGTGTAGGCATTGCAAAAGCAACAGACAAAGCTATATTGGTAGCTTACTGCCCCAGCTTAAACCAATGTATTTACACCACTGGTAGCGCAACACGTAATACGCTTACCGACAGCCTTAATCTTACTGCATTTAGTGGAAAGCAGGTAGAAACTTATATCGGCTTTATTTCGGCCGATGGTTTTAATGTAGCTTCCAGCATTTATACCGGTACTGCTACAGTATCGTAAGTAGTTTTAATGATTGAAGCTGAAAGAGGCTGCCAAATAAACTTGTGGCAGCCTTTTTTTATTGGGATATGTTTGCAGGCATGTGATTGTTATTACAACTGGCGTAGGTGTTCTGTAAGATCACCTGGTCTATTAATTCTGCCGGACTCTGTCCGGATTTAGGATTACAAATATTCAATTTTTAGCATGGCCTTATTTGTTTGCTAACCCAGGCACAGATACGCCAACGCTACTTTGCCTGGCTGCATATCTGCGCCAGTGGGGAAAAGTTTATGTTCCCGGTCAAAGACCGGTTTTCAATATATGTCACAAGTGATCCTACGGAACACTTGCGCCAGTGGGAGGGTATTATTTTCGAAAAGCTGGATATTTATAAAATTAAAGCCTGCCGGCAACGCTGTAAACATATTTACTAACGTACACTAATAAGCGAAGTTAAGGGGTATCGAAGGTTTGAGTAACCCATCATATCTACTATAATTTTACCAACAGAAATGGGGCTTTCTACCCTCAGCAATAAATGATTGGGGTCATCACTAATCCATGCATTCATTTTTTCGCCACCTTCAAAAATTGTTCCTTTTATCAGCAGGGGTTTAAACTTAATGGCATTAAATTTCCCGTACCTGGTTTTTATTTTTTCCCTGCCCAAATACCTAATATAAAGATGATAAATTTCATCATCTAAAAACATATCAAAAGGAATTTTGTCGTTTATTTTATATTTTGAAAAGTCGATATTACGGGCATAATATACAGCGCTTACCACATCCTGCATACAATTGGTAATTTTAAAAACCCCATTGGTACTAGTGGCAGTATGGGCCGCCTGGTTAAAGCTTACATTGTTATAAATTTTATGCCCTCCCTCATCTACATTGCGAATAAATTTGTAGGGCAATAAAGTACTTGTATCTATATAGCTTTCATACCTGTCTCTCACCTGAAAAAAGTTATCGAAGAAAGAGTAGGTTTTTCCCACGCCTACTGCATGATACACCGGCTTACCATTAAACCTGTCTAACGTAGTAGTAAAACTAGCTTCTCCGGCGCCAATATAAGCGCCAAGCGTGCTGTAATAAATTTTCATTATAACCCTTTCGCCCGATTTAAAAGAGGTATTTCTTATACCGCAAAAAGCCGGTGTTTCCTGGTTGGGAGATGGAGTAAAACTTAAAAAGATGCTGGCAACAATGATTAAACAGGGTTTACATTTTATCATTTTTCTTTCATTATTTTTATTCCGAAAATTAATAAACTTCCTGCAATAGCCGGCAATACCAAATTAATAATCCAAATTACCAGCGATGCAGCTTGTATTCCTAAAATATTACTGCTATACAATTGCAATACCTGCACACTTGCTGCCGCTCTTACCGGCAACTCTGTAAATCCTATTGTTGGGGCAATTGCCATCAACAAATAAAATACAGAGAGCAAGCAAAAGCATACAACAGGAGCAATCTCTACCTGCATTACTTTTAATAGCAGCATATATTGCAAAATAAATACCATATAACGCAAAAAAGATAAAAACAAAATTCTTAACAATTGTTTACGTTTAAAACTGCTCAGTAATACCAAATACCTGTTAATTTTTTTCAACCAATATATCCTGTCAACTATTTTAATAAGAAACCCAACTCTCAAATAAATTAAAACAAGGCAACTGCTGGTAATAATGCATGCTACAATAATGATATTGATAGCATAACCGGGCAATAAAGTAAGTAAAACATGGCCGGTGTTACCAAATTGAAAATAAAGCAGGCCTAAAGTACCTAATATAACGGTAACGGATAGCTGACTAAGGCTGCCAAGAATGGTTAAAGGTATAGCGCTCAACCTGTGTTCTTCCTGCACATACACTATTCTACCACCATACTCACCTATACGGTTTGGAGTAAGCATAGTAACACTACAGCCAGACAATACACTTTTAAAAGCCTTTATCAAAGTAAATTTTTCAAGGGGGGCAATAAGCAATTGCCATTTTCTTGCTTCGAGCCCCCAATTGATAAATACCATAAAGAAGGAAACCCAGAAATAGCCGTATTTCCAGCTTTGTTTTATTTGATCCCAACGTTCGGGAAGGTCGGGGCGGTTAATTACCTGCTTATATAAGCTCCATGATAGCGCTAAAAACAATACCGGGCCCAAAAAGTAGTTGAGGAATATTTTAATATTTTTGTTCAATCAAATATTTTAAAAGTAAAAATAGGCTGCGCATTGCAAAATACATCAAAAATCATCTTAGGTATTGACCCCGGTACAGTAGTAATGGGTTTTGGGCTGATAAAAATAAGCAATAAACAAATTGAATTGATTGAAATGGGGGTGTTAAGATTAAATACAAAAGAAGATGGATTTGCTCGGCTGGAAAAGATACATCATAAAGTAAGAGAGATAATAAAAAAATATAAACCTGATTCCTTTGCCATTGAAGCTCCCTTTTTTGGAAAAAATGTACAAAGTATGCTCAAGCTTGGGCGGGCACAAGGGGTGGCCATTGCGGCTGCTATACAATCGGGCCTTGATGTAACGGAGTATTCACCAAAAAAAATAAAGCAATCTGTAACCGGTAATGGTAATGCCAACAAAGAGCAGGTAATGAAAATGCTACAACAAATATTACAATTTAAAGAGAGGCCTGTATTGCTGGATGCATCTGATGCACTGGCGGTAGCATTATGCCACCATCTTCAAATTAATCAACCTGCAATAGCTGGCACCACCAAAATAAAAAACTGGAAAGATTTTGTAGCACAAAATACTCACAGAATAAAATAACTAATAAAACCGGTATGAATATAAGGTCAAAAACATTAAGATGGCTGATAGTTGCAAGCACCATAATAGTTGCCATTATTATAGCCATACAATTATTTTGGCTGCAAAAAATTTATCATTTCGAAGAAAAACAATTTAATACCAGCGTATCAAAAAGTATCAGGGCTACATTTGAAGATCTTGATATTTCGGAAGACTCTAACTATAACTTTGAAAAAAGCATAGAAACACCGCAGCCTGACGTTTACTTAGTAAAAGTAAATTTAAAGCATGATATAGATACTTTTGGCAGCAGCTTAAGTGCTGAGTTTGCCGACTTTAATGTATTTACAGATTGTAAAATAGCGCTACATACAAACAAGGGGAAAGGGTACACTGCTTTTAAATATATTGATATGCCCGATGCAAATTTTAGTAGCGGAAGGCAGGACGATATTCCTTATTTTAAGAGAGATTTTTCTTATGTAATTTTATATTTCCCTCATCGTACTCAATATGTAATAAAGCAAATGGAGTTTTGGATTATATCGGGGGCTTTACTGATAATAGTTTTGGTTGCCTTTAGTTTCAGTATTTTTTATTTATACCGTCAAAAGTTTTTAAATGAAACGCAAAAAGATTTTGTAAATAATTTTACCCATGAGTTTAAAACCCCTCTTTCAGTAATTAAAATAGCGGCAGATGTATTAAAAGACCCGGCCATAAAAAACAAGCCCGAAAAACTTAGTAACTATGCCGGCATCATTGAAGAACAAACCACCCATTTGCAACAGCAAACTCAGCGATTGTTACAAATTGCGTTTACAGACGAAAATTCCCTTGCTTTGCAAAAAGAAATTTTTGATGCAGGTAAAATGATGGAACAGGCCGTAACCGACCTTGCCCCATTAATAGAAAGCAAGAATGGCG
This sequence comes from Bacteroidota bacterium, assembly GCA_018268135.1. Taxonomy (GTDB): domain Bacteria; phylum Bacteroidota; class Bacteroidia; order Chitinophagales; family Chitinophagaceae; genus Ferruginibacter. Next base: position 3,383 of record JAFDXD010000019.1, on the reverse strand, counting down.
TAGTAAAGCTTATTAATAAAAATGAAAACAGTATGATTAATGCCGATAAATCATACACCCTTTTGACCTTTATTAATCTGATAGAAAATGCCGTTAAATATTCTTTAAAACCTGAAATTGAAATTACAACATTGATAGAAGGCAACGACTTTTGTGTAAGCATTAAAGACAATGGCATTGGTATTGAAAAAAAGCATCAGAAAAAGATTTTTGACCGCTTTTACCGGGTTACAATGGGCGATTTGCATAATGCCAGCGGATTTGGGCTTGGGCTAAATTTTGTAAAAAAAATTATTGATGCACACCACGGAAGTATAGAAGTGAGCAGTATTTTTGGGCAGGGAAGTATATTTTACATTAGAATACCCAGGAGCTAAAAAGATACATAACCAATACGGGTACATGCTAAACTAAAAGAATAAAAATGAAACCAAAAATTTTACTGGCTGAAGATGACTCAGCTCTAAGCTTTGTAATAAAAGACAATCTTATAGAAGCCGGGTATGATGTTACTACTACCAGTGATGGCGAAGCTGCCTGCCAGGAATTTCAGAAAAAGAAATTTGACCTTTGCCTGATAGATATCAACATGCCGGTAAAAGACGGGTTTACTGTAGCAAAAAAAATACGCCAGCAAAGTGATGTAGTGCCAATTATTTTCATTACTGCCAAAAGCCTTGAAGAAGATAAACTGAAGGGATTTTCTACCGGGGCAGATGATTATATTACCAAGCCCTTTAGCATAAAAGAACTTATAATGAGGATAGAGGTTTTTTTGAGGCGCAGCAAAAAATTAGATGCAGACATTAAAGAGGATTATTTTATTGGCAATTTGCGATTTGTACACAATGAATTAAAAATTTACAATGGCGATGAAGCCATAAGCCTTACGCAGAAAGAAGCTGACCTTTTGAAATTTTTAGCACAGAATAGCAATAAAATTTTAAAAAGAGAAGAAGTATTGCTGAATGTATGGGGCAAGGATGATTATTTTTTAGGCAGAAGCATGGATGTATTTATTACCAAGCTTCGTAAGCATTTTAAAGCAGATAGTTCTATCAACCTCGAAACCATTCATGGAGTTGGCTTCCGGCTTAACTGCTAATTATTTTTATAAATTACTTAATATTAGCTGTTGAATTTTTTTCATCTCCTCGGTAGCCAAATTTAATTTGGGCATAGTAAAATTCAGGTCGTTTGCAGTATTAATAGGTATCAGGTGCATGTGAGCATGTGGCACTTCTATACCAACTACACTAATACCACAGCGGTTACATTCAAAAGATTTTTCAATAGACTTTGCAATAGGCTTTGCAAATACAAGCATTTGCGAAAGATAATTTTCGGGCAAATCAAAAATTTTATCTACTTCAATTTTTGGCACTACCAATACATGCCCCCGCACTAAAGGAAAAGCATCTAAAAAGGCAATAAAATTTTCATCTTCTTTTATTTTATAAGAAGGAATTTGATTGTTGATTATTTTGGTAAATATGGTCATCTTTTTTATTACAAATATAAAAAAGAAATGCCCATGCATTTTGCATGGGCATTAAGTAAAAGAAATAAACCCTTATACGGTAATTTTTTCAATCTTAAATTTAAGGGTGCCTGCAGGTACATTAACTTCTGCTATATCTCCCACTTCTTTACCCAATAGCCCTTTACCAATTGGTGAGGTTACCGATATTTTGCCAAGCTTAAGATCGGCTTCGCTTTCTGATACAATCTGGTAAGTAACCATTTTTTTTGTAACAAGATTAGCTGCTGTTACCTTAGTAAGAATACTCACCCTACTGGTATCAATGGTAGATTCGTCCAATATTCTGGCAGAAGCCATTGCTGCTTCTAATTGGTTAATTTTGGCTTCTAATAAGCCTTGTGCCTCTTTAGCTGCATCATACTCTGCATTTTCTTTTAAATCGCCTTTTTCTCTTGCTTCTGCAATGGCAGCACTGGCTGCAGGCCTGTCTTTGGTTTTGAGGCTATGCAGATCTGCCTGCATTTTGTCAAAAGTTTCCTGCGTTACGTAATTTGTATTTGCCATAATTTTCATTTTACTTAAAAAAAAATACAACGCCCCGGTTTTACCGAAGCGTTGCATATATACAAAGATACAAAATGATTTTGGCGCTGCAAAGAAAACAGGCCGTAAATAAAGTTAAATTCCCAGTTTTTCGATTAAGGTTTTACTCATTTTATAAAAGGCCTCATGCGAATAACCTGCAATGTGGGGGGTCAAAATGATATCCTTACGGGAGCATAGGAAATTAAATTGTTGAGCCTGTAACTCAGTAAGGGTTGCAAGTTTTTCATTTTCAAGAACATCAAGGGCAGCTCCGGCAATCCAATTATTTTCTATTGCATTTATTAATGCACTGGTTTGTACTACAGGCCCCCTGCAGGTATTGATTAGGTACGGGCATTTTTGTAATTGGCTAAAAAAATCATCATTGGCCATATACTTTGTTTCATCGGTAAGGGGTACATGAAAACTAATTACATCTGCATATTTACATAATTGCTCAAGGTTTGCCTCCCTCACCTGCTTGCCTCCAAACCCGCTTTTATACTTATCGTAAGCTAAAATTGTTACATCAAAAGATGCTAATAATTTTGCAAATGCACTGCCGGTATTGCCAAACCCTACAATCCCAATTGTTTTACCGGTAAGTTCCGTTCCCCGGTTTTCATTTCTAAGCCATATCCCCCTTTTTACTTCTTCATCTCCTTTACAAATATTATTCATCAGGCTTAGCAACATACCGAGGGCATGCTCTGCTACTGCATTTCGGTTTCCTTCGGGGGTACTTATGCATTTAATATTTTTTTGCTCTGCATACGCAATGTCAATTAATTCCAGGCCACTTCCCAACCTGCCAATCCATTGCAATTGTGTGGCTTTATCAATTATCGGCTTATCAATTTTTAGCCTTGTAGTTACTACAAGGCCAGTAGCCTCTCCTATTTTTTTACCAAGCTCATCATACGAAATATCGGGGGCATACAATACCTCAAATCCTTTTTGCTTAAAGGTTTCAAGCAGGTAATGATGAACACTTGCGGTTATGATAATCATTTTTTACAGGGCAGCAATCATGCTGATTTCTACGTTTACATTTTTAGGTAATCCCTTTACAGCTACCGTTTCCCTCGCCGGAAAATCTGCATCAAAATATTTTCCATAAATTTCATTTACTTCGGCAAAAAGGTTCATATCGCTTAAAAAGATGGTTGTTTTTACAACGTTTGAAAAACCTATTCCTGCTTTTTTTAATATAGCATCAAGATTATTCATCACCTGGTGGGTTTCTTCATTAATGCTTCCAATTTTTAATTGTGAAGTAGCCGGGTCAATGGCTACCTGCCCCGATATAAAAATT
>JAFDXD010000018.1 GCA_018268135.1 Bacteroidota bacterium | reverse complement strand
TTTTGCAGATACGGCAGCCAAGGGAGAAAATTTTACATACCAATTGGGTTTACTTGCTCTAAAAGATTTAAAGAATGTTAGAGTGGTTTTTTCTGATCTTGTCAATGCTAAAGGAGATAAAATTCCTGCCCAAAAAATGTATTGCTTTAATACAGATGGTATCAATTATTTAGGCGACTCCGTGCATTTTAAAGTAAATGTCGACCGTGGAAAAGTGCAGGCATTGTGGTGCGGTATTGATATTCCGCAAAGCATACCGGCAGGAAATTATTTAGGTAAAGTAACGATAAATCCCGGAAGTTCAGCCCCGGTTAATGTGCAACTACGCCTTACCGTTAGTAATAATACGCTTGCCGACGGGGGAATTAGCGAGCCTCAAAAAATGACCAGGTTAAAATGGCTAAACTCTACCCTTGCTCAGGATAATACTGTGATTGCACCCTATACAGCCCTGGTAGTAAAAGGCAATAGCATCAGCCTGCTTGGCCGAAAAATTGAATTAAGCAATGATGGTTTTCCAAAACAAATTCAAACATTTTTTACCCCCGAAATGACCGGCTATAGTGATACAGCAAATAATTTACTTACCGAAGGCATACATTTCCACTTTACCAAAATGGAAGATGGTAAAAATATTAAACTTGCCGGCAATGGAGTGAAGTATCTGTTGCAACAACCCGGCACCGTAAAATGGACTGCCATTAGCAGCTCTGATCAATTGCAAATGCAAGTGAATGCATCACTCGAGTTTGATGGGTTTATGAATTATGTGGTAAAAATAACAGCCCTGCAAGATGTAGCGCTAAAAGATATTACCATGCACATCCCTTTTGAAAAATATTTTGCAAAATACATGATGGGGCTTGGGCAAAAGGGCGGCTTACGCCAAAATGATTTTAAATGGAAATGGGATGTGGCGAATAAAAACCAGGATGGCGCCTGGATTGGAAACGTAAATGCCGGCCTTCAATTTTCCCTGAGAGATGAAAATTATTCAAGGCCGCTCAATACTAATTTTTATTTACAAAAACCTCTTTTGCTGCCAACTTCATGGGGTAATGCCGAAAAGGGAGGTATAGATATTTTTGAAAAAAACGGGGGGGTATTGGTGAGTAATTTTAGCGGTGAGCGACAAATGAAAAAAGGAGAATCTCTTTATTATAATTTTACTTTATTGGTAACACCTTTTCATCCCATCAATACCGATTTTCAATGGGACACAAGGTTTTTTCATAAATACGAAAATCTAGATAGCATCAAAGCAACGGGCGCTACCATCGTAAATATTCACCATGCCACTCCCATCAATCCCTGGATAAATTATCCATTTATCGAGTGGAAAAAAATGAAAGAGTATATTGATTATGCGCATAAAATAGGGCTGAAAGTAAAGATATATAACACTATTAGGGAATTGTCAAACCATGCTTATGAAACATTTGCCCTCAGAAGCCTGGGGCACGAAATTTATTCTCCTGGCAAAGGCGGCGGATTTAGCTGGCTACAGGAGCATATTGATTCTGATTATATTGCTGCATGGTTTGTACCCGAAATAAAAGATGCTGCAATTGTAAATAGTGGAGTTAGCCGCTGGCATAATTATTATGTAGAAGGCATGAACTGGCTTACACAACATGTGGGCATTGATGGTATTTATTTAGATGATGTGGCTTTTGACAGAAATACTATGAAGCGAATCAAAAGGGTACTTACTAAAGACGGGCATCCCGGCATTATAGATTTGCACTCGGCCAATCAATACAATAATAGAGATGGTTTTAATAACAGCGCTAATTTATATATGGAGCACTTTCCTTATCTCAATAGGCTTTGGTTTGGCGAATATTTTGATTATGAAAACAACAGCCCCGATTTTTTTCTAACAGAAGTAAGTGGAATTCCGTTTGGCTTAATGGGCGAAATGCTGCAAAATGGCGGCAATGCATGGAGGGGTATGATTTATGGAATGACAAACCGTATGCCCTGGAGCGATAATGCTGACCCACGCCCCATTTGGAAAGTGTGGAACGACTTCGGAATGAAGGGCACAAAAATGATTGGCTACTGGGTGAATAACTGCCCGGTAAAAACTGACAATGAAAAAGTATTGGCTACTGTATATAAAAAAGATGGGGCAGCGCTTATTTCTATTGCAAGTTGGGCAGATGCAGATACTGAAATTCAATTGCAAATTGATTGGAAACAATTGGGTATAAATGCAACTACTGCCACTATCACCGCACCTGAAATACAAAATTTTCAACCTGCAAAAACATTTGGCATCACAGATAAAATTAAAGTGGAAAAAAATAAAGGCTGGTTGTTTATCATCAAATAATTGAAAAGGATGTACAGTTAGCAGAGATAAATACAGCCGTTTATTTGTTACAAAAATTGATTAGGGTATCTGAGCTTTTTATTGAATGTAAATTACAGGGCAAAGTGGTTTAAATTTAATACTGATCTGCCTTTTGTACAAAAATTCTAAAATATGATGAATAAACATTTAACCACATTGCTATTAGTTTTTTTGATGAGCGCTTCACTAAGGGCTCAGTCAGTACAAAATATAATTATCATTACTACAGATGGTTTTCGCTGGCAGGAGGTATTTGAAGGGATGGATGCTGCTATTGCTTCTCAAAGAAAATTTAACCAGGGTGATAGCGATGGCATTTATAAAAAATATTGGGCAGCATCGCCGCAGGAAAGGCGAAAAAAATTATTGCCTTTTTTGTGGTCTGAAATAGAAAAGAATGGACAGATATATGGCAATAGAAATTATGGAAACAATGTAAATACCTATAATCCTTATTGGTTTTCATACCCGGGTTATAGTGAAATATTTTGCGGTTATGCGGATACGTTAGTAAATTCTAACGGGTATAAAAATAATCCCAATACTAATGTGTTAGAATTTATAAATCAAAAACCGGCTTATAAAGGCAAAGTGGCTGCATTTGGCGCCTGGGATGCTTTTGACAGGATACTGAATAAACAAAGAAGTGGGCTGCCTGTGGTAGCTGCATTTGAAAATTGTGGTGGCGATAGGCCTGATGCAAATGAAAAATTAATAAATGCAATGCTTAAAGATTCTTACCGCCCATTTGGCGACGAAGAATGCCTTGATGTATTTACACATTACGAAGCATTAGAAAAATTAAAAACTCAAAAACCCAGGGTGCTATATATTGCCTATGGCGAAACAGACGAATGGGCACATGCCGGCCGCTACCGTGATTACCTAAATGCTGCCCATCAATTTGATAATTGGGTAAGACAAATTTGGAATACTGTTCAGCATGACCCACAGTATAAAAATAAAACAGCACTTTTCATTACCGTTGACCATGGGCGTGGCGATAAAGTAAAAGACGAGTGGACTGACCATGGCAGCAATGTAGCAGGCGCTAATCAAATATGGTTTGCAGCTATGGGGCCGGGTATAAAACCCAAAGGCGAAATGAAGAATGAAGTACAAATTTACCAGCAACAATTTGCTCAAACCATTGCTACTTTATTGGGGTTAAAATTTACGGCTAACCACCCGGTAGCTCCGGCCATTGATGGTTTATAAATTTTAAGAAATTTTTTTTTGAAAAATAATTCCTGATTTTTTTGCCTGTACAATTTGTACCGGAGAAAATATTACGCAATCGTGTGTGTTGTATTTTCAGTATTTAATCTCTTGTAATTATTTAATTTTAACCTTCCTTATATTTTTTTACTTAATCTTTTTAAATATGAAGATGAGTTACCTTTTCAAATTTTTTTTATCAAAACCTGGCATGAGCAACATGGCAATGTTGGTATTACTATTTTCTAATGCCGGTACTATATTTGCTCAGAGTAGCGATACTTTATCACAACAGGTGCAGAGTGCAGAAATGATAAACCCTACTACGGCAGAGGTAATATTTACAGATAAGCATCGCCTAAGCATTGACTTTTATGGAGAAAATATTTTTCGTTTGTTTGAAGACCCAACCGGAGGTATTATCAGAAACCCGGTTGCCAATCCGCCGGCAAATA
>JAFDXD010000017.1 GCA_018268135.1 Bacteroidota bacterium | reverse complement strand
AGTGGAGAATGTGCCTGTGAATATAATTTTATCACAGTGATAACATTTGCATCTATTCATTCTATTAGAAATGCTATTTTTGCCAATTCAAAACAACACATTTGCCTGATATCATTCAATTATTGCCCGATAACATTGCCAACCAGATAGCAGCCGGAGAGGTAATACAGCGCCCGGCAAGCGCTGTAAAAGAGCTGATGGAAAATGCTGTAGATGCGGGAGCCACAGAAATAAAGCTGATTATTAACGATGCCGGTAAGGCGCTGATACAGGTAATTGATAATGGCAAAGGCATGAGCGAAACCGATGCCCGTATGGCTTTTGAACGTCATGCCACTTCTAAAATAAAAAATATTGATGACCTATTCCGTATAAAAACCATGGGCTTTCGTGGGGAGGCATTGGCGAGCATTGCTGCCGTAGCACAGGTGGCGCTTAAAACTAAAAGAGCGGAGGATGATGCCGGTATTGCCATAGAAATTGAAAACAGCATTGTAACAAACCAGGAGCCTGTTGCCATGCAGGATGGCACCAGCATCGCCATGAAGAACTTATTTTTCAATGTGCCTGCCCGGCGTAATTTTTTAAAAAGCAACCCGGTAGAATTGAGGCATATTGTGGATGAATTTATAAGAGTGGCCATGAGTTTTCCGGAGATATTCTTTTCTTTAACATCTAATGGGCAGCAGGTATTTTATTTAGAAAAAGGAAGCCTGAAACAACGAATAGTACAGGTGCTTGGACATTCTTACAATGCTAAATTAGTAAGCGTGCAGGAGCAAACAGACTATCTCAATATTTTTGGCTTTGTAGGCAAACCCGAAACTGCCAAAAAAACCCGTGGCGACCAGTATTTTTTTGTAAACAACCGTTTTATTAAGAGCGCATACCTCAATCATGCTGTAATGAATGCCTTTGATGACATGATGGCAAAAGACAGTTATCCCATGTATGTATTGTTTATTGACCTTGACCCTGCACAGGTTGATATCAATGTGCATCCCACCAAGCAGGAAATAAAATTTGAAGATGAAAAAATAGTGTATGCATTTGTACAAAGCGCTGTAAAGCATGCCCTGGCACAATTTAGCATTACTCCTACACTCGATTTTGACCTGGATGCTTCCATCCAAAACCTCGATGCAGTTAGCAAACCATTTACAGAAGAAAAACAATCATCTGCATCGGCATCTTCATTGTTTAAAACATTCACTCAAAAAAACCAGGCTCATTTTATTGAAAATAAAAGTGAGCTAAAACACTGGAAAGATTTTTACGAAAGCCCGGGGCAGGATAAAAACATCAACCAACAGATTGAAAACCCCAATATAGAATTACATACAAAGCCGGTACAGCAGCAGTTTGCAGCAGACGATTTGTTGCAAATACACAATGCCTACATTGTGGCTGCTAACGATAACGGATACCTGCTGGTAAACCAGCAAAATGCTCATGAGCGAATTTTATACGAACGGTTTTTACAAGCAGTAGCCGGCCGGCCCATTGCCACACAACAGAGCCTTTTCCCGGTTTCTATTGATCTGGCGCCAGCAGATGCCGTATTGTTAATTGAATTATTGCCCGATATGCAACAGCTTGGCTATATGCTGGAACCCTTTGGCAACAATAGTTTTGTGCTGCAAGGCACGCCTGCCGATGTGCCGGATGGAAATGAAAAATCTGCCATCGAAAAAATGTTGGAACAATACAAGCACTTTAGCAACGATTTGAAATTTACCAAAAGAGAAAAACTGCTCAGGTCATTAGCCCTGCAACAGTCTATAAAAAGCGGCACCCCGCTTTTGCAAAAAGAAATGGAAGTATTGTTGAATGACTTGTTTGCATGCTCTATATCCAATACTACACCCAATGGTAAACCAACTTACATGAGTTTTAAAAAAGATGAGCTGGATAAAATGTTTGGTAGATAATACGTTGTCTGCTCTTTAATCAATAATTTTCTCTTATAAATTCAATATATTTTTCTACGGCTTTTCTTACAGGAGTAGCGCCGGTGATATAATTATTGGTGAGTACAGAAAAGATTAACAGCTTATTTTTCTTTGTAATTAAATACCCACTGAGGGCACAATTATTACTTAATGTTCCCGTTTTGGCAAAAATGAACCCTGCATCTTTTTTAAAATAATTTTTCAGTGTTCCTTCGCCACCCGTAGCCAAAATGTTTTTTATTCTTGCAAAACCAAATTCATTTTTTATTTTACTTAGAATATAAATAAAATCATTTGGTGTAAATAAATTATACCGGCTCAGGCCGCTACCATCTACCCATCGGGGAGATTGTGGTATATCTTTTAAATCTGTTTTTAGTAAAGTGTCAATCATATCTTCATCACTCATATACCTAAGGTGCTCATTACTTGCCATCAATAAAGTTTGCTCCGCAAAAAAATTATCACTTCGGTGCATCATTGGCTTAAAAAGAGAATCAGTTGGTTGGGAATGGATTATATTTTTCAATATTGGTTTTGCATCAAAATAAGACCAGTCACCAATTTTTTTATGGAGCGTATCTTCCAGTAATTTTATAAATGTTTGGGTTCTGATATAGCCGGGCTGATTCAAAAACGTTTTGAAAGGCACATACTCAGTTGAGAATTCTGCTTTTGATCTGTACCTTGATGAAGAACTAAAAGAATAAAAATCATTTTTTTCAAATGGTCTTCCAATATCAAACCATAACCCTACTCCGTTTTTTAATGTTCTATTTAACCATTGAAAATTTTGGTTGTAAAATGCATGGGGAACTACAGCAACGCTATCTCCCTGTATGAAAAATTTTACCAGGTTGCCATAAATAGGTAATTCACTTCTTTCTGCCGCATCACTGCTTAGGTAATCATCCCACGACCAGCCAGTACCAAGTGGAGTAAACTGGGGAGTGGAACCATCTAATGAATAATTTATATTTTCATGTTTGTTTAAAAAATCAAATACTGGCTGGTTTTTAAATTCTGATAATAAAAAAGTAGGATCACCAGTGCCAATAATATTTACGTACTCATTTTCTATTTCATATCTCAGCCCCACTAAGCTATCTCCAAGGTATTTCATCCCAGCATACAATGTAAATAATTTGGTGTTGCTGGCAGGTGTAAAATAACTTTCTGCATTGTGCCTATACAAATATTTATTGGTAGCCGGTTCGTAAATACTAATGCCGATATTGCCGTGTGCAATGGCGCTGTCTTTTAATAAAATTTCATTGGCTTTATTACTAAATCGTTTGGAGACAGAGCAACTGAATAATGCGATTGATAAAAAAAATAAAAAAATAATTCTCATTCTTAAAATTATTTACATGCCCCAATAAAGGTTTTAAAACTTAGCCCCTTTCCTGCACCCTTAGCCATCTTTCCGGAATTTCATTATTGCTTGCTTTTAAATAATCGGAGTAGCTGCAGGCAATAAATTTTTTATCGGGCATCTGCATCCACCACCGGTTTGTTTTTTTGCTTTGCAAAAATATGGTTCCATTTTCCGTAAAAGAAGTGTGGTATTCATTAAAATTATTACGGTCATCCATCTGGGCTTCATTTTTATGACGACTTTTGCCATCAATAAAATACCAAAGCATTTGGCTTATTTGTTTGGCTGTAAGTTCTTCATGGTCGGCGGCAGGGTTGTAGCCGTATATGCCAATACTGGTTAATTGGCTGCTCATACCTGCATAACGGGTAAGCATACACGCTTCAATGCCGGTGAGGCCATTGGGGCAATTTTTATTGGCAGGCGCATCGCTGTATTTTATAGCGCTAATATCAAAGCTGAGCAGGTTTGTATTTCGCAGTACAGGCTCCATTTCTTCTATATTATCACTCACCATGCCCACCCGGTAGCAATCAAAGCGAAGTTTATCCATGGTTTCAAGCATACGGGGGTGTACAAAATAACTTTGAAAACCTATGTGGTTGTAATGGTTTACCAGGTTAGGTTCGCCGGTAAGCATTTCCATTAAAAAATTTTCGCTGCGAATGGGGCTTTCTCCCCGCAAGTTGATTACAGAGTCAATGCAGGTAGCTTCAATAGGCATTTTTTGCTCAATATGTGCATAGTATTGGGCAAGGGTAATATCATGCGAGCCGCCTAAAACTATTACCGTTTTTTTTAGCTGTAGCAATTCAAACAGTACGGTTTTAATGGCAGCATAACTATCTTTTAAAGTTGCGCCCGTTTTTACATTCCCAATATCAGCAATTTTAATATCTGTATGCCAGTAATGTAATTGATAAAAATGTTTTCTGGTAACATTGGCTGCTTCATTGGTAGTATCTAACCGGCCATTGCCCCTTGTTTCTGTTACGCCTACTATCACAATATCTGCTTTTTCTAAATCCGGTAGTTCTTCTTCAAAAATTAAAAGGTGCTTGGCAAGTTGCCCATCTGTGTAGCCTTCGTCATTATTGAGTTCATTTACAGCTACGGGCTCTAAAAAATCTGTAAGATCCTGCATGTATTAATTTTGGGCAAACCTAATTTAATATTGTCAAAAAACTGGAACGAGCCACATTTTATTGTCAAAAAAATCTCTCTTAATTTTTGTTGCGTTACTTATTAACTTTGTAGGAAACATATTAATTTATTTACAATGGCAAACAAACAGGAAATTATAAATGATGTAGTAATAAAATTTGCTGGAGATAGTGGAGACGGGATGCAGCTTACGGGAAGCCAATTTACCAATAACACTGCTATGCTTGGGATTGATTTAGCCACTTTTCCTGATTTTCCGGCAGAGATAAGGGCTCCAATAGGTACGCTTCCGGGTGTGAGCGGGTTTCAACTTCGTTTTAGCAGCGATAGAATTTTTACTCCCGGAGATGCTTGTGATGTATTGGTAGCAATGAATGCAGCAGCACTAAAAGTAAACTTAAAAGCGCTTAAAAGAGGTGGAAAAATTATAGCAAATACAGATGGCTTTGATTCTAAAAATCTGCGTCTCGCCAATTATCCTGAAGGGGTAAACCCTTTGGAAGATAATAGCCTGGAGGGATATGAGGTTATTAAAATGGATGTGACCAAGATGACCCGTGAAGCTTTGAAAGATATTACCATGGGTACAAAGGAAAAAGACAGGGCAAAAAATATGTTTGTACTTGGCTTTTTGTATTGGATGTATAACCGGGATATGGACAATACCATACAATTTATTACAGAAAAATTTGGAAAAAAACCAGAGATATTAGAGAGTAATATTAAGGCACTAAAATCGGGATATAATTTTGGGGATACTACAGAAACATTTACCAACCGATATTCTGTAGAAAAAGCAAAGATGGAGCCGGGTACTTACCGCTCCATAATGGGCAACCAGGCATTGGCTTATGGCTTAATTGCTGTTGGGCAAAAAAGTGGATTGCCTTTGTTTTTAGGCTCGTATCCCATTACACCGGCATCAGATATTTTGCATGAGCTAAGCCGGCATAAATCTTTCGGCATAAAAACCTTTCAGGCCGAAGATGAAATAGCAGCCATTGCATCAGCCATTGGGGCCAGCTATGGTGGCGCTTTTGGCTTTACTACTACCAGTGGCCCGGGTATGGCTTTAAAGTCTGAAGCAATGGGCCTTGCGGTAATGCTTGAAATTCCATTATTAATTGTAGATGTACAACGTGGTGGGCCAAGTACGGGCCTGCCTACTAAAACGGAGCAGAGTGATTTACTTCAAGCCTATTATGGGCGCAATGGCGAATGCCCCATGCCCATTGTAGCTGCCAGTACTCCCAGCGATTGCTTTTCGGCGGTATATGAAGCAGCCAGAATTTCCCTGCAACACATGACTCCTGTTATCTTTTTAAGTGATGGCTATATTGCCAATGGCGCTGAGCCCTGGAAGTTTCCGGCAGCGGATGATTTAAAACCCATTGAAGTAAAATTTAAAACCAATCTTGCTGAAGGGGAAGAAAAATTTCAACCTTATTTGAGAGACGACAATTTGGTGAGGCCTTGGGTAAAACCAGGTACACCAGGTTTAGAACATCGCATTGGTGGGCTTGAAAAACAAAATATTACCGGCAATATCAGCTACGACCCCGAAAATCACCAGCTAATGGTGAAGATAAGGGAAGAAAAAGTGCAAAAAGTAGCAAATGATATTCCAAACCAAACTTTGGATAGTGGAAAAGAAATAGGAAAAATACTTGTAATTGGATGGGGCAGTACTTATGGCGCCATCAAAAGCGCCTGCCAGGAGCTGCAACATCAGGGCGTTTCGGTTTCGCATGCTCATCTCCGTTATGTAAGGCCATTTCCGGCCAACCTTGGAGATATTATTGCCAACTTTGAAAAAATATTAATTCCCGAACTCAACAATGGGCAATTGGTAAAAATAATAAGAGATGTGTATGGGGTAGATGCAAAAGGATATAATAAAATAATGGGAATACCATTTACAAAACATGAATTAATAGATCAAATTAAAAGCATGCTTTAATTTTTTGTAAATGATAAATTGCTAAATGTTATTTAACCCATTTATCATTCAGAAAATTATGAATAAAAAAACTCCGATACTTTTTATCGGAGTTTTTTTTATTTATGGTATAATTACCTGATTTTTTCTCTGCCTAATACTAGCGAAACTTTTAGATTGAAACTAAAATAAGCATCATTTTGATTTGGACTGCCCCTTTTACCACCTCCGTTGGGTGCAGTGTGCTGTACCAATTGCCTGTTATTTAAAGCAAGTGCATCGGCTAGTTTGGTTCCGGTAAAGTAATGTGAAAACAATGCAGGGTCAATATAAGTTTTACTTACATCATCTAAGTAGTCGGTAGTTAATATTCTATATAAAAACTCTGCCCTAAGATTTATTAATGGTGATAACTCATACTTGGCACCAATACCAACAGGAAAATTTATCTGCTGAAGTTTATATACTTTTCTATCTGGATATTCTGTAAAACCTTCTCCTTCGGTACTTAAAGGTTGCAAATCTACCCAGCGGTTACCCAACTGTGTTTGTGGGTTAAATGAAAAATATCCTATGCCTCCTAATAAATAAGGGGAAAGTTTTGGAGGGTCGTCGTCTCTTGCCGTCCAGTCAATAAACATATATAATGGATGTAGCTCAGCTAATAAAGACGCCTCTTTAATGGTACTCCTAAAATTCAGATTTCGGTTATACCGCTCCTTTGCAATATCCGTAATGCCTGCTAATACATTATCATTAGCAGATACATTACCAAAAGTTCCTTCTACCCTAAGCCCAATGGCATTTTTAAACATTGCATTAAAAAAGATACTTCCGGCAAGGTGTGTTTTGCCAATGTTCAAATCTTTAATAAATCTTTTTCCAATACCTTTTTTGCCCCCCAAATCTGTCAGGCAATTCATAGCGCCAATAGAGCCGCCTATTTCAAATACAATGGGGTTATCATAATAATCCTGATTATAAAAATAATACTGGGCAGTGGCTTTGTACGAGCTTACGGTTAGCATTGTTATCACAAACAATACCAAGGTGGTTCTTTTCAGCATAAAATAATTTGTGAGCCTTATTAAATCCTTGTTTTGACTAATGTACAAAATAAACGAATATTCTCCGGTTTTATTTAAGAAGATTTCAATTTGTTGAAAAATTTGCAAGCTGGCGACAGCCCACAAACCTGGCATTTGGGCGACCGGGCAATACAGGTATAGCGCCCATGTAATATTAACCAGTGATGTGCCCTGTGTACATATTCTTTGGGCAAATATTGTATCAATTGAGTTTCGGCTGCTTTGGGGGTTTTGGCATTGGTAGTAAGGCCAATTCTTGCACTTACTCTAAATACATGGGTATCTACCGCCATATTAGGCTGCTCATCTATTACCGAGGTAATTACATTAGCAGTTTTGCGCCCTACACCCGGTAGTTGGGTAAGTTCATTTACCTGCATGGGTACTTTACCATTGTATTTTTCTACCAGCATTTTAGCCATCCCTATCAGGTGCTTTGTTTTGTTATTGGGGTATGATATGCTTTTTATCAACGGAAAAAGCTCCTCAAAGCTTGCTTTGCTCAATGCTTCAGCATTGGGATACCGGGCAAAAATGGCCGGGGTGGTGATATTTACTCGCTTATCTGTACATTGGGCAGACAATATTACTGCTACCAATAGCTCGTAAGGCGATTGATACATCAACTCTGTTTCGGCATTGGGCGAATGCTGTAAAAAATACTGGATTACAAATTGGTAACGCTCTTTTTTAGTCATAAAAAAACCCGGTAATATGATAATTGCCGGGTGAAATTATTTATAAAATTTAATATTAATGTTGAACTGATAGGGCAGGAGTTGCTTTTTCGGCATATTCTAATATAGCATCAATACTTTTTTGGCGGGGTGAATATAATTTTCCGCTGTTTAACTGTTTGATGGAAGAGGCCAGTACCTCCATTTCTTCCCTTAAATTCCAATCTGATACCAAAGCATTTTGTATGCTTGCTGTCTTTTGTGGGGAAGCCTCTTTGTACAAAAATAGTAGCAAATCTTCCTGAGTAAAATTGTGCATAAATGAGTTTGTGCCTTTTAAAAAATAATCAATCTATCCACCACAATAACGATGCCTTACCTTTTATTATTGTATAAAAAGAGTAATTTTTTGTGATTTTATGGGGTTTTTACTATGAAAAGGTCTTCATTGTCCTTTTTCATATAATATTTTTCCCTGGCATACTTTTCAATGGTTTGGGCACTTGTCTTCAAAAGGGTAAGCTCTTTTTTGGTATCGGTTATTTGCTTTGTCAATTGTTTTTCGCTTTTTTCAAGTTCATCCAGTTTATTTATCCTGGCAGAAATTAATCCCCAGTCTTTGGGGTCAAAAAACAACATCCATACAATAAAAAATGCTCCTGCTATAAAATATTTGTTTTTAAAAATATTTAAAATGGGCGAAAACTTTTTCATTAAATGGTTGACAAATTTTTATTTGGTATTAAAAATACAATTTAATGTGTAAGTACAAATATTTTTTTTTACAAATAACCATTTCAAAAGCCATTGCATAATAAGTTTCTATCTATTTATACAAGCTTTACATTCTATAAAAACAAAAAAGTTGCATGAATAACGGTGATGATACATGCAACTTTTTTTGGAAATAGAAGTAAGGTTATTTTTTACCAAACTTTATTTTACCCTTTGGATATATTGCGCTTTCTCCTAAAATTTCTTCTATCCTTATTAGTTGGTTGTATTTTGCCATACGGTCGCTACGGCTTGCAGAGCCGGTTTTTATTTGGCCACAATTGAGCGCTACAGCAAGGTCAGCAATGGTGCTGTCTTCTGTTTCGCCACTGCGATGGCTCATAATGGTATTGTATCCTGCATTTTGAGCCATGCTTACTGCGTTTATGGTTTCCGTTAGTGTACCTATCTGGTTTACTTTTACCAATAATGCATTGGCAATATTTTCATTAATACCTCTTTCAAGCCTGGTTACATTGGTTACAAAAAGATCATCACCTACAAGTTGGCACTTGCTTCCAACAGCTTCTGTAAGCATTTTCCAGCCCTTCCAGTCGTCTTCTGCCATACCGTCTTCAATGGAAATAATGGGATATTGTTTTACCCAACTGGCCCAATATGCTACCAATTGTTCGCTGGTCATTTTTTTGCCATCGCTTTTATGAAATATATATTTTTTTTCTTTGGCATTCCAAAGCTCGCTATTGGCAGCATCCATTGCAATCCCAATTTGACTTCCGGTTTTAAAACCAGCCAGTTTTATGGCATCCAATACGGTTTCAATAGCTTCTTCATTGCTTTGTATATTGGGTGCAAAGCCTCCTTCATCGCCCACATTGGTGCTAAATCCTTTTTTCTTTAATACCGATTTTAGTGCATGAAAAATTTCTACGCCCCATTGCAGCCCTTCACTAAAGGTAGATGCGCCTACAGGCATTACCATAAACTCCTGAAAATCTATTTTGTTATCAGCATGTGCACCACCATTTAAAATATTCATCATTGGGATGGGCAATATTTTTGCATTGGTGCCGCCAATATATCTGTATAAGGGAAGGTTGGCTTCTAAGGCTGCAGCTTTTGCTACGGCAAGGCTTACCGCCAATAATGCATTTGCTCCCAGCTTACCTTTATTTTCTGTACCATCCAATGCTATCATGGCTGCATCTATGCCGGTTTGGTCGGCTACATCCCAGCCTAATAGTGCATTTGCAATGGTTGTATTTACATTTTTTACAGCTTTTAATACCGACTTTCCGCCATACAGTTTTTTATTGTTATCACGAAGTTCTACCGCCTCATGTACTCCTGTGCTGGCGCCACTGGGTACCGCCGCACGGCCCAGGTTTTCATTTTCTGTGAGAATGTCAACTTCAATAGTGGGATTGCCACGGCTGTCTAATATTTGTCTTGCATGGATGGAAGCTATATAACTCATAGTTGAAGTGGTTGAAAATTTTTAATAAATTTTATGATTAGGTTAATTTTTTTGCAAATATAAAATATAAGAAATAATTGCCAGTATAAATATCTTAAAGGGCTATTGAGTTAGATTTTTAAAAACGCTTTCTAAAGAATGAGAAGCCGTTTGAAGTGACACAATATTGAGGTTATGCTGGATGCTTAATTGCAATATTTGTTTTTTTACATCACCTGTATCGGTGCAATTGATATTGAAAACAGTTGGTTGTAGCTGTGTTACACTGGTTACATTTTCTAATTTTTCTAATACATCTGTTGCAAGGGGTTCTTTAAATTCTACAGTGATGGTTTGAAGGGTACTACTATTGGCCCTTAAATGTTGTAAGGTATCATTTGCCACTATATTTCCTTTGTTGATGATGATAACCCTGTCGCAAATGGCTTCTACCTCCTGCATAATATGAGATGAAAACAATATGGTTTTTTCCCGGCCTAAGTTTTTGATTACTTCTCTTATTTCTACAATCTGGTTAGGGTCTAATCCGCTGGTAGGTTCATCTAATATCAGTACTTCGGGGTTGTGCACCAGTGCAGCAGCAAGGCCTACCCGTTGTTTGTATCCTTTGCTAAGCTGGCCGGTTTTTTTGTGTGCCTCCGGCTTTAAGCCTACTGTTTCTATCACCCTTTCTATATTAGTTTTTACCTCTTTAATTTGGTGTACATTGACTATAAATTGCAGGTATTCTCTCACATACATATCAGGATAAAGAGGATTGGCTTCGGGTAAGTAACCAATTCGCTTTTTAGTATCGGTGCAATTTTCTATGAGAGGAATGCCGCAAACTTCTATAGTACCATTATCAGCAGGCAGGTAGCCGGTTATCATTTTCATGGTAGTAGATTTGCCGGCGCCATTGGGGCCAAGAAATCCAACAATTTCTCCTTTGTTTACAGCAAATGAAATATTGTTTACTGCCTTTTGAATGCCATAATTTTTTGAAAGATTAGTTACTGAAATGGACATTGTAAATAATTATTTAAACATTTTGTTTTTCATCAACATCAGGCGTGGCACTAATTTGAGATAGAAAATTAATGGTGCCATTCTTTTTCCAAATACGGGTAGCCCAGCATATCCCACTCACCAATGCAACTGCAATTATTATAATTGCCACTACTAAAGTGGTATTTGTTGGATGAAGAATATAGATACCTCCTCCTGTTAATACTCCTGCAATAAATACCCCTGCAACTATTTGTATCCAACCAATTATTTCAGTAAAAGTTTCAAAAAATTTCATAGTTCTTTTTTGAAATAATTTTCTTTAACCTTCTTTATTTTCACCGGTATTAGCCGGAGGCTGCTGTGGCCCACGGTTTTGCGGCGGCCTTTGCCGTTGGTTTCTTCCACCGCCCTGCCCTTGCTGTGGCCTGTTGTTATTATTATGCTGTGGCCTTGGGCCCTGCTGCTGAGTGCGGGGCTGTTGTTGCCTTTGCTGGTTATTGTTTCGCTGCTGTTGGGGAGTATTATTATTTCTTCCCTGTGGCCTTTTGCCCTGCTGTTGGTTTTGATTATTTTTTCCGGCCTGCTGATTTTGCTGTTGGCTACGTTCTTTATCCCGGCGTTTACGGGTAGTTTTTTCCAGGCTTTTGAGGCTTATTTGCCCCACTATATCGGCATATTCAGGCTCTACTTCTTTAGGCTTGCCGGTTACTATTTCTGCTGTTTCCAGCACTTCGGGTTTAATGCCCTCACGATTTTGAGCCTTTATTTTTTTTACTGTTTCTATGGCCAATGGGTATTGTTTGTTGCTTTCGGCCATACTATACCACATTAGGTTGCGAAAAATATCTTTTTTCACCAAAAAAGCACGCCCCTTGGCCGTTTCAAGCATATCGGCATCTGTCGGAAAAAATTGAAGGGCATCCATATAAGTATCCAGCTCATAATTAAGGCAGCATTTTAGCCTGCCGCATTGCCCGCTCAATTTTGTTTGGTTGATGCTTAAATTTTGATACCGGGCTGCATTGGTATTTACACTTTTAAAATCAGTAAGCCAGGTACTGCAGCAAAGCTCTCTTCCGCAACTGCCAATGCCGCCTACTTTACCGGCTTCCTGGCGGGCGCCAATCTGCCGCATTTCTACCTTTACTTTAAATTCAGAAGCATATTGTTTTATCAATTCTCTAAAATCTACCCTGTCGTCTGCTATATAAAAAAAAGTGGCTTTGCGGCCGTCGGCCTGTATTTCTACTTCGGCCATCTTTAGCTCCAGCTTTAGGCTGCGTGCCATGGCACGGCTTCTTATAAGCACTTGTGGCTCCCTGCTTTTGCTTTCCTTCATTTTGGCAAGGTCGGCATCTGTAGCCCGCCTAAGTATTTTTTTAAGGTCGGCGCTTTTTTCGTCTATATTATTTTTCTTTAATTGTAAGCGTACAAGCTCGCCCGTTAGGTTTACCATGCCTACATCAAAGCCATTGATACCCTCTACGGTTACCATTTCGCCTTTTTCAAAATAATGCAAGCTTGTATTTCTAAAATAATCTTTGCGGCTGCCATTGTTGAAACTTATCTCTACAATTCTGCAACTGCTTTCCGGATCACTAAAGGGCAAATTGGCAAGCCAATCGTGTACATTCATTCTATTGCAACTGCCACTGGCACAGCTTCCATGGCTTTGGCATCCACCCGGGGCACCACTTTTTGTAGTGCCACAACTTCCACATCCCATATAGAGTGTAATTATAAAATTTAAAAAATAAAAAATTTACCTGAGGATAATAGTTGTGTACCCGGCCTTAGAAACATTATTCAGCTTCATTGGCGTCGCACTCTTGTACATTGGTTCTTTGGGCATCCTGTCCATTTTGTATAAACCAATTTTAAAATATATAAAAGACACTTCCACTTTTTCTAAAAAAAGGATGAAGCATTTGATGCCGTACAAGTGAGTGACACAACGATGTTTGGTTTTGCTGTAAATGCCCGTTACCAAATATTAATAATGAAATTT
Source organism: Bacteroidota bacterium (assembly GCA_018268135.1). Classification (GTDB taxonomy): domain Bacteria; phylum Bacteroidota; class Bacteroidia; order Chitinophagales; family Chitinophagaceae; genus Ferruginibacter. Next base: position 53,780 of record JAFDXD010000017.1, on the reverse strand, counting down.
ACACCTCACATCGCTGCACTAATAACCTCATTGCATCAAAATTACTGATTTGTTGCTAATAATATGGTATAACTTGATGGTGAGGGCATGAAATAGCATTTTTGCATTAGCATTTCGCTCAATATAATAGGCTGCCTGGTCGAGCTCTGTAATAATGGCCTGCTGCTGTGCTATATTACAAAGCTTGTTGAGCCGCTCTGCAAAATCGTGGTTGGCCACAGCGCTGCCTGTTACCTTTAGCCGTATGGATTGCTGTAGCAGGTGGGTAAAATATTTGATAAATTGTTTTTGCTTTTCTCTGCCCAGTTTGCTTATTTCTTCCAGCCATTTTAGCTGTGCCTGTGGGCCGGTTTTTATAATGCTATTGAGCCAGTCTCTTAGCAAAACTTCCCAGTCGTCTTCGGTATGTAGCAATTGCTGAAGGGCTTCGTGATAATTACCTTCGCTAAAGGCTGCAATGGATGCAGCTTTTTCTACGGAAATGCCTTCCCTTAGTTCTAAAGCGGCTTCTATATCTATATTTTGTAACAGGGGTACTTTTATAAGCTGCGTTCGGGATAATATGGTGGGTAAAATAAGGGCATCATTTTCGGCAGCCAGTATAAAGAGTGTGTTTGGCGGCGGCTCTTCTATTAATTTTAATAATTTGTTTCCTTCCTTGCCTAAAAACTCGGGCATCCAAATGATGAGGATTTTATATTCGGCTTCATAACTTTTTAAGCTCATTTTTCGAATGATATCCCTGGTTTCTTCGCTGGTAATATTTCCTTGTTTGTTTTCTGCATCTATAAATTGCAGCCAGTCGTAACTGTTGGCATAAGGGTTTTTTAAAATAAACTGCCGCCATTCATTTATAAAATCTGTACTAATGGGTTTGTCGGTATTTTTTTTGGTAATTACGGGGTAGCAAAAATGTATGTCGGGGTGTATCAGTTGGCTGGCTTTAATGCAGGCAGGGCACTTGCCACAACTATCTGCCAATGGCTCAGCACTTGCAGCCTGTGGCTCCGGCTCGTCAAACAGAGATGGGCCGGCAGGTATGGCAGTGCTTTTTCCATTTACTTTTTCGCAAACGGTATATTGTGCCAATGCCAGGGCTAAAGCTAAAGCGCCGGTACCTTCTTTTCCCAAAAGCAATAAAGCATGGCTCAGCCGGTTTTGCTGAATCATTTGGGTAAGATGTAATTTTAAATCTTTTTGACCAATTACCTGGGAAAATTGCATAGCTGCAAATTTGGCAATTTTTTATGGTTGGGCAAAAAATGAAAAAGTATGGAAGAGACTATTAAATGTTGTGGCGAATTTTTTTCTGTAGAAGTAAACATACAAAACCCCTGATATATCAATATCTGTTATTAATATTTCAGGGGTTTATTTTTTTTAAAGCTTGCTGATGATTTCATCACTCATGGGCGTAACCTTACTTGGGAAATATGCCAGTAAGTGCCCGTTTTCGTCAAGTAAAAATTTATTAAAATTCCAGCTAATGCTTGCATCAAGTACTCCGTTTTCGCTTTTGCTGGTAAGCCAATGGTAAATTGGTGCCATATCATCTCCTTTTACAGAAATTTTTGCCGCCATCGGAAAACTAACACTGTAATTATCTGTACAAAATTTTCTAATATCTGCATTGCTGCCGGGTTCCTGCCCGCCAAAATTATTTGCCGGAAATCCTACTATCACCAGCTTGTTTTTATATTTTTCATAAAGCTCTTCCAGCCCTTTGTATTGGGGTGTATAGCCACACTCTGATGCTGTGTTTACTACCAATATTTTTTTTCCTTTAAAGGTTGAAAAATCAATGGTGCCACCTTCTAATGCAGTTACCTTAAACTGATAAATGGATGGCAAAGTTGCTGAAGAGGAAGTTTGTATTGCGTTTTCAGCTTTTTTTGATGGAGCCATGCAGGCAACGGTTGCTGCGGCAATGGCGATAAGTTTTAGCATTTTATTCTTTTTATTGAGTTAAATAAATATATACGTACAATTAACTAAAAAGGTTTACTGTTTTTCATAGCATCCAATATCTGTAATGCCTACAGCCCGGTTATTATCATCAAGGTCTTTAGTATAAATGCTTGCAATGCCTTTATTAATACCTGGGGCATTGGCATTTTTGGTGATTCTAAAATTATAATATAAATGAGTTGCATCTATACTATCAAAAGATGGATCCTGATTTTTTATTACAGATGATAAAGTAACATTTGCAGGGTCATTAGTAGCCTTGTACAAACAATGATCCAAATTTACAGTAAACGCATTGCTCCCTTTTTTGAGGGTAATTATTTCATTGGCTACCGAGCTCTCGTCGCCCCAAAATATGCAATTGGTAAAGTTGGCATTTAATGCAGCATAGGCCGGGGGAGCATTTTCAGCATAATCTCTTAAAGAAAGTACAGGGTTGCTATGGGCTAAATAAATATTTGAATATGCTGCTACTGTACAGTTGGTAAAGAAATAGGTACCACCAAGTTGTATATTAATATTGTTGCCACAATTGCTAATTAAGCAATTATCTGCCTGCACATAAGTATTGATGCAAAGCAGGCCGGCATCATAAGCATTATCAATAATGGATTGCTGTAGTGTTAACTTAGGGTTGGCATTTACAGATGGCTGCTGTACAACTATGGCATCATAAGCATTTTTAATAACTGCAAATTTTATCTGGTTGTCTTTGCTATTGTTTCTAAAATAAATGCCCGGCCAGGAAGATGGTAATTTATTGTAGGGGTCATCTAAGCGGTCGCCTGCAAATATTACTTTATTTGTAATGGTACCGCTTACGATTAATGTGCCATCTACAATAAAGGGGGCATTGCCATGCAAAAATACTTTGGTGCCAGATGGAATGGTAAGCGTAGCATTATTATCTACTCTTATACTTCCTAATATTACATAGGGCAATGAATTACTCCAGGTAGTATTGCCGGTAATAACGGCATTATTTAAAAACACTGCATTTTGCCCATAAGCCCTTAGCTGTACATATTTTGTATTGCCATTATAGTTGATGGCAATGCTATCGCTTAATATAAATGGCAGGTTGGCATTAGATGGATTGACTGTAATAGATACAAATACATAAATACTATCATTGGCAGCAATGTCAATATCATTTGCTTCATTTGGCATGCCATTAATATTTATTTTAAATGGAGAGTTAGCGCCTCCGGATAATTTTACCGAGTGTAGGGTTAATCTTTGGCTATTATTATTACTAATGATAAATGACCTGGTAACTGAGCCGGTATTGGTAAATACGGTATCAAACTTTATAGTATCGGCGCTAATGCCAAGCCTTGCATCCCGGCTGGTGATATAGCTTTCTTTTTTGCAGGAAAAAAACAATACCATCATACAGCCAACGAGGAAAATTAATTGCCTTTTTTTCATTGAAACAAACCTACATGAAATTTTTCAATACTAAAATTTGCATTGGATAAGCGGGGGGTAATTTTATATCAATGGGATGGAGTTACTCATATTTTTAACAAAAAGTGTTTACCTTATTTATTTACTGGCGATGGCAAGTGTAGCAATATTAATTGTAATATCTTTTACTGCCGAAAGAGCCTGGGAGCAGGCCTCTAATGTGGCGCCTGTAGTAATTACATCATCTACCAGTAAAATATTTTTGCCTTCAAGCGCCTCATAATTTTTTACAATAAAACTTCCTTCTACATTTTGCCATCTTTCTGTTCGTCTTTTTTTTGTTTGTGTAGCAGTAAATCTTTGCCTGATTACATTTTTAGTATGTAGCGGTATATTTAGTACAGAGGCCATGCCATTGCAAATAATTTCGGCCTGGTTGTACCCACGTTTATATTCTTTGTCGGGATATAGCGGCAGGGGAATGAGGTAATCTATATTTTTAAAATAGGAGCTTTTCAAAATATTTTTTCCCAAAATAGAGCCAAGGTAAATACCAATTTCTTTATTGCCCTTATACTTTAACTGGTGAATTAAATGTTGAATCAATTGCGTTTTAGAAAAATAAAATTCTGCTGTAGCATCCTCAATGGGAACCCTACCTGTAAATATTCTTTCTACTGAATTGTTTTTTATATTTTCAAAGCCGGTGTGTGGTAATATACGAAGGCATTTAATGCATACCTGTTCGTTTTTTGATAAGAGATCGCTGCCGCAGCCAATACATGTGTGCGGATAAAACAGATGCATGGCATCTGTAAAAATATTTTTTAAAGAAAACAAAACGGCGGATTAATTTTTATAAAATTAAAACAAATACTGGTACACTTCCTCTACTTTGCCTAAAGCTACCACCTGTATATTTAATTTTAATTTGGCTAATAGCTTTGCATTGTATTTACTTACTATTATTTTTTCAAAACCTAATTTTTCTGCTTCTGCAATTCTTTGTTCTATTCTGTTTACGGCTCTTATTTCGCCGCTCAGCCCTACTTCGCCCGCAAAACAAATATGTTGTGGCAGGGGTACATCTTCATAACTACTAAGCAGGGCACACACAATGGCAAGGTCTATTGAAGGGTCTTCTACTTTAATACCGCCTGCAATATTGATGAATACATCTTTTACCCCAAAATGAAAACCGCCTCTTTTTTCTAATACTGCCAGTAGCAATTGCAAGCGCCTTAAGTCAAACCCACTTACAGTTCTTTGCGGAGTGCCATATACACTTTGTGTTACAAGCGCCTGTGTTTCTATAAGTAAAGGCCTTATACCTTCTACCGTTGCAGCAATAGCAATACCACTAAGCTGATCTTCTTTTTGTGTAATTAATATTTCGCTTGGGTTCGTTACACTACGCATTCCATCTGTATTCATTTCATATATACCTAATTCGCTTGTAGAACCAAAACGGTTTTTGAGTGTTCGCAATATTCTGTATGCATAATGCCTGTCGCCTTCAAACTGCAATACGGTATCTACCATGTGCTCTAATATTTTAGGCCCGGCTATATTGCCATCTTTGGTAATATGGCCAATTAAAAATACAGGCGTGTTGGTTTCTTTTGCAAAACGCTGCAGCTCTGCAGCAGTTTCTCTTATCTGGCTAATGCTGCCGGGTGATGACTCTACATACGGCGATTGTAAAGTTTGAATGGAATCAACAATTACAAGTTGAGGTTTTAATTTTTTTATTTCTTTAAATATAGTTTGGGTATCGGTTTCTGTAAGTAAGTAAAATTGATCATTTGCAAAACCAATACGGTCGGCACGCATCTTTATCTGCTGTTCACTTTCTTCGCCACTAATATATAAGGTAACTACATCATTTAATTTTAATCCTACTTGTAAAAACAAAGTAGATTTGCCAATGCCAGGCTCTCCGGCAACTAATACAATACTACCTGCTACAATGCCGCCCCCTAATACTCTATTCAATTCGCTATCTGATGTTACTATTCTTTTTTCTTCGGCGCTGCTTACTTCATTTATCGAAATGGTTTTTAATTTTGATACGCCGTTAAATTCTTTCCAGTCGTCTTTTTCTATTTTGTTATTCCCTTTTGTAATTACTTCTTCTACAAAAGTATTCCATTGATTGCATGATGGACATTTGCCTAGCCATTTTGCACTTTCATATCCACATTGCTGACAAAAAAAAGCTGATTTAGTTTTACTCATAAAGTAAAGTTAGCGCCCAGGTAACTAATGAAAAAAATGTAATTAAATGAAAATGTATTTTTTGTAAAGGTTATATCATTTGTATGACGAGAAAAAAATAAAATAACACAATAACGATTTTACAAAAAAAATAGTTGCTATGATTTACTAAAAAGTAAAAGGACCAACATTTCTGCTGGCCCTTTATACTTACTAACCCATTAAATTCTGTTGCTAAATTACAGATTGCACCCACAAAAAAAAATTATTTTTTTTTGATGTTAATAAGTTTAATAAGCTGCTTTCTATAGCTTTAACAACGACGTATTGGTTTACAAAATATTAATAATCAATTGTTTAAATTTAATTTCGTTCCCCCTTTTTGCCTTGTTAATCAATGGTGAATGAAATAAATAATGATAAAATAATTTGGTTTATAAAATAAACTAATCTACGTTTGTAATAAATTTACAATTGTGAAAAAGATACTTATACTAATGCTGATGGTAGCAGGATTTAAATCTGAAGGGCAGACTAAAATATATGGGACTCTTACAGATTACAAAAAAAAGCCATTGCAGGGAGGCAGCATTTCTATCAAAGATTCTTATGATGGCGCTACCACCGACTCGCTGGGTAATTTCTCATTTACAACCTCAGAAACAGGTGATCACCTACTGGAAACTTCATTATCAGGCTATAATACATTTGAAAAAAGTATAAATATTGTAGGCAAAGAAATCAGGATCAATATATCAATAAAAGAATTAATAACTGAATTAAATGCCGTTACCATTACAGCCGGTAGTTTTGAGGCCGGAGATAAAAAAAAGGGAACCGTACTTTCAGATCTTGATATTGTAACTACTGCAAGCGCCAATGGTGATATTACCGGAGCTTTAAAAACACTACCGGGGGCGCAGCAGGTAGGAGAGTCAGAAGGGTTATTTGTAAGAGGCGGTACCGCTACAGAAAGTAAAATTTTTATAGATGGTAATTTAGTAAACAACTTTTTTTACAGCAGTCTTCCCGGGCTGGCTACCAGGGGGCGCTTTAATCCTTTTTTGTTTAAAGGTACTGTATTTAGTGCCGGAGGCTACTCGGCATTGTATGGGCAGGCTTTATCAGCAGCCCTGATATTAGAAAGTAAAGATTTGCCAGATAAAACAGAAGCCAGCCTCAATTTTTCGGTAATAGGTGCCGGAGCCGGTATTCAAAAATTATCAAAAAATAAAAAATCATCATGGGGAGTAACTTATAATTATACAAACCTTGCGCTTGCCTTTGCTGCGATAAAACAGAAACAAGATTTTTATATAACCCCAATGTACCACCAGGGTGATGCAAACTTTCGTATCAAAACAAAAAATGGCGGTATGATAAAATATTACGGCTATCTGAGTTGGAACAGGGTAGGAATTAAAAACCCTGATATTGACTCCATGAATTTAAAAGATGCTTTTAATATTGAGAACCTAAATACTTATCATAATTTAAGCTGGAGAGAAAGTATTGGAAATGGCTGGAAGCTGAATACCGGATTAAGTTTTAGCACCAATAAAGATAATATTATCAATGAACTGCAGGATGCAAATAATACGAAACAGGTATTTACATTGCCAGCAGGATATGCTTACAAAAATTTTAACTTACAAAATAAAGACAGGTATGCACAGGCTAAAATTGTTTTTGAAAAAAGGATGAAGGGGCTAAACACACTCCGCTTTGGAGTGGAGCATTTGTATAGCAATGAAAAAGCAACCTACACATTGTATGATGGCTCAAAATATGATAATATTGTAAAGGATAATTTAACAGCAGCCTTTGCAGAAACCGATTTTTATATTACAAATGATATTGCGGCTAAAACAGGCGGCCGTATGGAGTACTCTGCTTTAATGAAAAAATGGAATATTGCGCCAAGAGTTTCTTTTGCCTATAAATTTAAAAATAATGGCCAGGCATCTTTTGCCTATGGTATTTTTTATCAAAACCCCGAAACCAAGTACCTGCCTACTACTAACCAGGCTTTAGGCTTTGCGATGGCTACTCATTATATTTTACAATATCAAAAGCAGCACAATGACAGAATTTTTAGAACTGAAATATTTTATAAAAAATACAACCATCTTTACAAAACCAATACAGATAATTTTGGCCGGCTTTTAGCATCAGATAATTCAGGTTTTGGCTATGCACAGGGAGTTGAAATATTTTGGAGAGATAAAAAAACATTTAAGAATTTAGATTACTGGGTGTCTTATTCGTATCTCGATACCAAAAGAAATTACCTAAATTTCCCTTTTGAAATGACCCCCAACTTTGCAGCAAAGCATACGGCTTCGTTGGTAGTAAAAAAATTTGTACTACCCTGGAAAATGGGTTTTAATGCAAGCTATAACTTTGCTACAGGCAGGCCCTATTACAACTTGCAGTATAATTCTACTCAAAATAAATACACCCTGGCAGATGCCGGCACTACCATTAACTATAATAACTTAAGTTTTAGCCTGAATTATCTTCCTCATCTGGGGGATACAAAAAGAAAATCATTTTTAGTATGGGTAGTGTCGCTTAGCAATGTACTGGGCCAAAAGCAAATTTATACATTTCAATACGCTACTTTTAACTCTAATAAAGTAGCAGTAACGCCACCGGCTAAACGCTTTTTGTACATTGGCTGTTTCCTAAGCTTTGGTATTGACAGAACCCAGGACGCCATTAATAATAATTTATAACAACTTTTACATACATTAAAAATTAACACAAATGAAAAAGATAATCTTATGTACTGCTCTGCTAATTTCATCAGGGTTGCTATTTGCACAAAGCGATAAATATGTAGCTGCCATGAAAACTAATATTGCTTTAATTGACAGCTCTTTTACCTCTACCACCAACATGGTATCGTTGGCTAATAATTTTGAGCGGATTGCAATGGCAGAAAAAAGCCAGTGGCTCCCTTATTATTATGCAGCATTTTGCCAGGTGAGTAGCGGTTTTATGGAGCAGGATAAATCTAAATGTGATGCAATAGCTGATAAGGCCACAAGTTTGTTAAACAAAGCAGATTCATTATCGCCTAACAATTCAGAGATTAGCTGTGTAAAAAGTATGATTGCTATATGCCACCTGCTGGTAAACCCCATGCAGCGATATATGGAATATGGTATGGCAAGTGAAACTGCCCTGCAAGATGCAATGAAGCAGGATGACAGCAATCCACGCCCCTATTATTTAAAAGGACAAACAATTAAAAATACACCTGAGCAATTTGGCGGTGGCTGTAAAGCGGCATCCGACATATTAAATATTGCATTACAAAAGTATGCATCCTTTAAGCCTGTATCTGACTTGTACCCTAACTGGGGCTTGCAAAGAACAAAGCAAATACTTGATGAGTGTAAATAATGAAAAATAAAAATTAATAAAACAAGTATATGGAAAATAGTGAGTTTTCATACGAAGATAGTATCAGGCTCATAGATAGCATGATTAAAAAAGCAAAAAAAAGCTATGTTACTAAAGGCACAGCTTCAATTGTGTGGGGCGTATTAATAGTAATATGCAGCCTGGTTACCTGGGCTCAACTACAGTTTTCAATACATCTGGATTTTAATATTTGGCTACTGGTTTTTGTAGCGTTATTTGTACAAATATTTTTTTCAATTAAAGAAAAGAAACAAAGAAAATTTCAATCTTTAGATGAAGATTCTATTTCATTTGTATGGACAGCTTTTGGCATAGCCATTTTTTTGATGTCATTTTATAACTCAAAGTATGGCAGCAACGAGAGCAGTACATTATTTATGATATTATATGGAATACCCACATTTATCACAGGTGGCATTGTAAAGTTTAAGCCTCTGATAATTGGTGGTATTCTTTGCTGGGTATTTAGTATTATCAGTGTATTTACCGAAGCAAAAATTGATATGCTTTTAATGGCTGCCAGCGGCTTGTTTGCATGGTTAATACCGGGCATCATTTTATGGAGAAAATATCAGAATAGAAAAATGGAAAAAGATGGAATTTAAAGAACTGGACCCATTACTTCACTCGCAACTCAGATTAGCAGTAGTAAGTTTACTTATTAGTGTTAAAGAGGCGGAGTTTACTTTTATAAAAGAAAAAACCAATGCTACTGCAGGAAATTTAAGTGTGCAAATAAACAAATTAAAAGAAGCAGGCTATGTAGAAATTACAAAGCAGTTTAAAGACAACTATCCTCAAACCCTATGCAAAATTACTGCTAAAGGAATTGAAGCATTTGAACAGTATGTAAAGGCATTGCAGAGCTACCTGAAATAAAGAATTTAAAGCACATAAAAAATGCCGGTGATAAGCCGGCATTTTTTTCTCTGGTTCATTTATGGATTATTTCCAAACGATTAGTTTAGAACTGAAACTTTCGTTGTTTACAATCATTCTTACTGTGTACATTCCTTCACTTAAGTTTACAATATTGTTTAGGGCAATACTATTGTTGCCTGCCAATACCGATGCCTGCTGTTGCAGTACAGCTTTGCCCGCTGCATCAAATACAATGATTTGAGCCTGGCCGCTTTTAATGGCATTGAATCTGATTTGTGCATTGGTAGATGCTGGGTTTGGAGTAATAAGAAAATCTTTGGCGCTTGCAGCAGTAACTTTTACAGTAACAACATTTGAATACTTATAGCTGCCGTCTTTATCTATTATCCTTAATTTATAATAAAGAACAGATGCTGCAGCAGGGATATTATTATCCTGGTAGGTATAATTTTGTTTTGCAAGGCTGTTTCTGGAAGCAATAGTATTGATAGTTTGAAAATCGCTGCCGTTAATGCTCCGCAATATTTCATATTTTGAAAGATTTATTTCCTGCTCTGTAGTCCAGTTTACATTAGCTACGCTGTTATTATAATTTACTGCAAATGCTGTAAGAGTTACAGGCAAAGGTGCAGCGGCAGGCAAACTAAAACATCCAAATTTAGAACCATACTGGCGTGCAGGTTTTCCCTGGTTGCCGGTATAAGGAGATGCTGGCTTATAATCGTATCCCATTCTAAAACTTACAGAAGACTGTGGCAATGCATACACCGATTTTTCAATAACCTGTGCACATCTGGAAATACCATCTCTTTCTGTAGTACTACCATAAGTTACCCTCCAATTGTCTCCCAAATCATTTACTATTCCGCCACTTGTAAGCTCAGTGCCTACGGCGCCATAGTTTAATAAGTCTGTAGGAGTTACACTTGGCATTTTTACATATCCCATTTCTCTAAAATAACCATTAGTACCAATGGTATGGCCATCCATATCAAAATGTAAAAAATTTAAATTAGCAACAGGCACAGGCAATGCGCCCACCGGAGGAAGTGTATTGCCGCTATAATGATTATAAAAAGTTATGGTAAACTGTACATAACCTGATTTTGCGGCATTTACTAAATTAGCATCTGCCGAAATTTTTGGGGAAAATAATGCTGACTGTGATCCCGCTACCCCGGTTTCATCTGCGGCATTGTCATCATCAAAAGAAATTAAAGTAGCATTTGAACTGCCATCAATTGTAATAATAGCATCTAAGGCACCAATACCACTGGTAATATTGTTGAATTTATATTTTGATCCGGTAGCTAATGCCGAACCGCTTACCAATTGAGCATTGGTAAATGATGTAATTGGGTTTGCACCTGTGCAAACGTCAAATCCTGTAATAGTACATTGAGCATAAGTAGTTGCAGATAATAATAATGCTGCAAAAGCGAGGGTAAAAAATTTTTTCATTTTCTTGTGTTGGGGGTGTAATAAATTTTTTTTTAATTTATCACAGGAACTGGTTTGGTTATCCGGTTCAACACAGAATAAAATTGCAGCAGTTAGCTAAATTTGGGGATTAATATCTACCAATTTTTACATCAGTAGTAAATACCAGAGGTATAAGCGAGTACAAACATAAAAGTAATAATTCGCAAATCATAGTAATTTCCGCAGTTTTTTTATACTTTTTCTTGTAATTAAAATATATGATTGATTATCAATGTTGTATAATCAAATATTTTTTTCAAAAAAGATGAAGAAGCTCTGCTTATAGGGTGTTTTTTATGATGAGTGTAGCTCTTTTCTCAATTCACGAGCAGTTTTTGTACTGCCATCGGGGCTCCAGCCGGGGGGCATAAGTATGTATTTTAGCTTTACAAGCAGCGAATTTTTTTTCAATACATCTTTTGCAAGGCTTTGCCACTCATGAAAAATGATTTTAAATGGGTTGCCAGGGTTTTCAATTGGTTTTGTAAGCCCGTATTTTATGGGGTCTGAAGGGACTTCTTCCTGAAAACTGCCAAACATTTTGTCCCAGATTATAAGGCACATTCCCATATTTTTATCAAGATACCGTACATTGCTGGCATGGTGTACCCTATGGTGGCTTGGGCTTACAAATACATATTCAAACCAGCCCGGCATTTTATTAATAAACTTTGTATGTACCAGTATGCCATAAGTTTGAGTAATGGAATACATGAAAACTATATCAAGAGGATGAAACCCCATTAATGCAATTGGGATAAAATAGATAAAACGATACACAGGTTGAAATACCGATGACCTAAAGCCCGTAGTGAGGTTAAATTGTTCAGATGAATGATGTGTAACATGCACTGCCCAAAATAAACGGCAATAATGATCAATTCGATGTTCTATATAAAATGCAAAGTCTTCAAAGAAAAATAAAGCTATCCAGTATATATAAGTATTATGTATATGAAAAAATTTGTGGTCATAGCTCCACATTAATACACTTATATAAAAGAGCCACCTTAAAAGCAAGTCTAATCCACCATTGATAAAGGATAAATAAATGTTTTGAAGTGTATCTTTAAAACTATAATATTTTTTTGCCCTCCAATTACTCATTAATATTTCTGCTCCTATTAATATGGCATATAGTGGAACAGAAGTTATTAAAAACCAGGTTTCACGTGATGATGAGTGCATTGTAAGAAAATAGGGAGGTTAACAATTATACCAACATTATTTCTTTCTCTTTGGCAGCAAGGTGTTTTTCTATTAGGGCTATGTATTTGTCTGTAGTATTTTGTGCGGTAAGTTCTGCATCTTTTGCCACATCTTCACTCAGTCCGTCTTTTTGTAATTTCTTAATATTTTCAATGGTTTCCCTCCTGATATTTCGGATGGATACCTTTGCATTTTCTCCTTCTACATTGCAGCGTTTTACAAGTTCTTTTCTTCTTTCTTCTGTAAGTGGGGGTAAAAATAACCTGATTGTATTGCCATCATTTTGAGGATTAATGCCAATATTGGCAGCAATAATTGCCCTCTCTATCACCTGCAACATATTTTTTTCCCAGGGCTGCACTGTTAAAGTTCGGGCATCCATTGCCGTTATGTTTGCTACCTGGTTAATGGCAGTAGGGGTGCCATAGTAATCGGCCATAATACCGTCTAACATGGATGGCGCTGCCTTACCGGCACGTATTTTTGTAAGTTCTGATTCAAGATGGGAAAGCGCTTTGCTCATTGTCCCGGTAGTATCTTCTAATATTAAATTCAATTCGTCAGACATAGTAATAATTATAATTGGGTGCAAATTTATTAAAATCTGCTCTGATATAATGTTACTATTATCGTTAATCTTAAATAAAATTGTAACAAAAGAGCGCTATTCTACTTCTGCAGTTTCTGTGGCTAAAGAAAGTACTTTGTGCGATTTAATGAATTCAGGCTCGCTAACAGATTTAATAATGGCAGACTTACTTGATTTTTGCCTAAGGTAATAAACAATACCAATAAGGCTTAGCCCAATAAATAGCAAAGTGCCGATAATGATAGTAGTACCAAGATGGCGCATTAAATAGGCAATGGAAATAAATCCAAGAGTTGCCAATACGCAGGATAAAGTAATTTTTTTATGTGAAAAGCCCAGATCAAGTAAAAAATGATGGATATGTATCCTGTCGGGGCTAAAAGGCGAGCGCCTGTCAAGTATCCTCAGCCCAAATACTCTTAAAGTGTCAAACAAGGGTATCATTAAGATGGCAAAACCAATGGCAGGCGAGGCATGTATTGGTATTACAGCATCTGCCGCTCCGGCAATATTGATAAATTTTATAACCAAAATTGAGTTGATAAGGCCAAGAAGCAAGGAGCCTGTATCGCCCATAAAAATTTTAGCAGGAGAAAAATTATAAATTAAGAAGCCAATTATTGCTCCGGCAAGTGAGAACGACATTACTCCATAAGTCATTTGCCCGGCATAAAAAAAGTAGCTGCCAAATATCAGGGTAGTAATTAAACCAAGGCTTCCGGCAAGACCATCTACGCCATCTATTAAATTAAAAGAATTGGTAATAACAATAATGGTAAGAAAAGAAAATACAACGCTTGCATAGTATGGTATTTCATAAATGCCCAAAAAACCATGCATATTATTAATAGAAACTCCTCCAAATTTTATTAAAATACCTGCAGCTATAAGTTGCCCAACAAATTTTTTGCTTGCAGATAATATCATTACATCATCTTTAAGCCCAAGAAAGAAAATAACAATAGCTGCTGCTACAAAATATTGAAACTGAGGCACTACCCCGGCCGGAGTACATAAAAGGCTGGCTACAATATACCCGGCAAATATACCCAGGCCACCCAACGTGGGGATAACCGTTTTATGCACTTTTCGTTCATCAGGTTCGTCAAACAGTTTTTTTGCCTTTGCCACCTGTATTATTACAGGTATGGAGAAAAACGTTATAATAAACGATAGGGCGGTACTTAGTAAAATATTATCCATGCAAAAGGTTTAAAATAAAACCAGGTGTTGTACAAAAGTATTAAAATAGTTTTGTAGAAAGAAGTTTTACAGTTATTTATTCGTTATCCTTTCTTTTTTATTTAGTTACAAACATTAAACCAAAAATTTTCACCTGTATTTTTATAAAATAACGGGCATTTTTCAAACTTATTATAAAACCGGGCAATTTCTGCTCCAATTTCTTTTGAATGTGCCCCGATTTAAAGTAGGTTTGCATTTCAAAAAATTAAATTACCTGTTAAAATAATTAAAATGAGTAATCTTAAAGATATAGCTACACAAATGCGCAGAGATATAGTAAGAATGGTACATGCTGTGCAAAGTGGCCACCCTGGTGGCTCTTTGGGTTGTGTAGAATATTTTACCGCTTTGTACTTTGATGTAATGAAGCATAATCCTGATTTTAAAATGGATGGAGTAGGTGAAGATGTTTTCTTTTTAAGCAATGGCCATATATCCCCAGTATTTTACAGTGCCTTAGCCCGTAGCGGATACTTCCCGTTAGATGAGTTGAATACTTTTAGAAAAATAAACAGCCGGCTTCAGGGGCATCCTACTACCCACGAGCACCTGCCAGGTGTAAGGGTGGCCAGTGGCTCTTTGGGGCAGGGTATGAGTGTGGCTATTGGCGCTGCAATTGCAAAAAAATTAAATAAAGATGAAAATTTAGTGTACTCCCTGCATGGCGATGGCGAATTGGATGAAGGGCAAAACTGGGAAGCTATCATGTTTGCAGGAGCAAAAGGAGTTGACAACTTAATTTCTACCGTTGATTGGAATGGACAACAAATTGATGGAACCACACAGCATGTACTCAATACCGATAGCCTGCATGCAAAGTTTGAAGCCTTTAACTGGATAGTAATGGAGATGGAAGGCAATGATATGGATGCAGTAGTGGCTGGACTTAATAAAGCAAAAACTCTTACCGGCAAAGGCAAACCGGTAGTGATTTTGATGAAAACTATTATGGGCAAGGGGGTAGATTTTATGGAGGGTAAACATGAATGGCATGGCATTGCACCCAATGATGAGCAGCTAAAACAAGCCCTGGCACAGTTGCCTGAAACTTTGGGAGATTATTAAAAGAAAAAAATTCGTTGTAAAAAAATAAAGGTATTGTGCAGGCTTCTACATTGTGAAAGCCTGCATTTTTTATTTACATATTACTACTTACCGCAATTCTATGGGCTGGCGGGAGGCTTTGAGCGAAGGAAACCAGGAGGCTATAAGAGCAATCAAAAGAGCTGTAAGAGCAACTAGAATAAAATCTGTTGGTATAAATTTTACCGGAAAATAATCTATTAAAAAAGAACCACCATTAAGCTTAATTAATTTGAACTTTATTTGTAAAAGGCAAATAATAATAGCCAGCAATATTCCTGCACCTGCTCCAATAATTCCCAATAAAATTCCTTCAAATAAAAATATTTTTCTAATCATTGGTTTGGTGCAACCCATGCTTTGTAATATGCTAATATCTTTATTTTTTTCGAGTACTAACATGGTAAGGGCGCTTACAATATTAAATGCCGAAATAATTAAAATTAAAGTGAGTACTGCATAAATGGCCCATTTTTCCATACGCATGGTGCTGTACAAATTCATATTTTGTTCGTAGCGAGATTGTACTAAATATTGAGGAGGCAATATTTTTTGCAGGGCTGCTTTTTCTTCATTGATATTGCTACCGGCTATTAATTTTATTTCTGCAGCAGTATATTCATCAGCCGCAAACCCCATTTGATTTTTTATAAACCCAATATTTGTCAATGCATAATTATTGTCAAAATCCTGCTGTATGGCAAATATACCGGCGGTGGTAACATTGCCCTCACTAAGCGAAGCATAAGGGTCTGTAGCCGTAAGTGTTTTTTTGGGTAAAATAACTGTAAGGGTATCTATACCAAAAGCAGGGTTTGAATTGATGCCAGCAGCGCTTTGTATACCGCTTCCGGCCACTATCTTAGCATTATCGGGTGTGCCGGTATTAAATTCTCCGGATATTAATTTGCCCGGTACACCACTTACCAAATAGTAATTACTGTCAACCCCTTTTAATTGTACTACTGTTTGCTCATCTCCGTTTTTAAGAAGCGCCTTATCTTCTGCTACCATCGAAATAGCTTTTATGGAAGGCTGTAGTTTTATTTGCTGAATTTGGGCCTGAGTTAATACAAAGGTTTTTCCTTTGGCAGGTATAATTTTTAAATCTGTATAAAAAGAGGAGTAGAGCGATTTTACCAAATCTTCAAAACCATTAAATACACTTAGAACCAACACCTGGCAGCAGGTGGCAAATGCAATAACCCCGGTAGTAACCCATGCAATAATATTAATGGCATTTGCTGTTTTTTTTGCTTTAAAATATCGCCAGGCAAAAGTTAAATACATGGGCAAAGTTTAATGACTACTGTAAAAGGTTGGAAATGGAGTGCTAAATTTCAACATATTTTACCCTTCTTTTTTGCCATCCTCATCTTTTATATCTTTCAAAATTTGCTCTATTTTATCCACATATTCAAGTGTGTCATCTATATAAAAGCTTAACTGGGGCATGCTTCGGAGCTGATGTCTTACTCTTGACGTTAATTCTTTCTTTATTTCCCACTTCCTGTCTTCAATGGTTTGCAGGGCCTCGGTCGGGTTTTTTACTTTAAAAAAACTGCAATATACCCTGGCATCAAAAAGATCGGGAGTAATTTTTACAGAAGCTATTGATACCATTCCTCCATCTATCATTGAAAGGCCAAGTTTTTGAAAAATTTCATTCAATTCTTTTTCCAATACTGCCGCTACTTGTTTTTGTCTTTTTCCTTCCAACATGTGTTTCAATTTTTTATAGCTGTAAAATTAGTTACTTTGCCGTTTCTACGCATATTTATTAAAATGAAAAGATATTCAAGGGTTTTTACTTACTTAAAAGATTACTCAGGTTCGGTACTGTGGTATTTTGTTACTGTGGTTCTTTCTATTGTGTTTTCTATTTTATCACTGGGTATGCTTTTCCCTTTTTTGCAATTACTTTTTAATAAAGAGGGTAGTGTGGGTATGGCAGCCAAACAATCTTCCAACCCCGTAATTGCCTGGGTAAATCATTATTTGCAACATCTCATCAGCAGTGGCGATCAGTTTTATGCCCTGGGTATTGTGTGTATATTAATCATTGCTTCCATATTTTTAAAAAATCTTTTTGTGTATTTAGCAGCCCGAATATTGGGCCCCATAAAAAATAATATTGTTAATAGGTTTAGAATTGATTTGTACGATAAAATATTAAAGCTTCCTATTGGATATTTTACCGAACAGCGCAAAGGCGACTTAATGAGTAGGATGACCAATGATGTAAATGAAGTAGAAACATCTGTAGTAGGTACTTTAGAAGGATGGGTAAAAGACCCGCTATCTATCATTATTAATCTTACTGTTTTATTTTATCTAAGCCCCAGGCTTACATTTTTTATTTTGATTTGTATTCCGATAATGGGCTTTGTAATAGGCAGGGTAAGCCGTTCATTAAAAAAACAATCTACAAGAGTTGCCGCCAAAAGCGGAGAAACCATTTCGGCAATTGATGAAACCCTTGGCGGGCTTAGGGTTATAAAAGCTTTTAATGTAGAAGGGTTGCTTCGCAATAAATTTATTTCTACCAGCAACGAACTGCTCGATGCCCGTAATCAAATTGGTTACAGAAGAGATATGGCATCGCCCATGAGCGAATTAATGGGCGTTACTATTTTTGCTGGCATCTTATGGTTTGGCGGCCGATTGGTATTGTCTGACTCTATCGGAATAAACGGAGCCTTATTTCTCACTTACATGGGATTGTTTTACAATATCATCGATCCTGCAAAATCAATTTCTACCGCATTTAGCAATATGCAAAAAGGTGCCGCAGCTATTGGCCGTATTGAAGAAGTATTGAATGCCCCTGTTACCGTAGATGATAACCCCAATGGTAAAAAGATTACTGCATTTGCAAAAAGTATTGAATTTAAAAATGTAAGTTTTTTATATGATGATGCGGTGATTTTAAAAAATATAAATCTAACTATCGAAAAAGGAAAAACAGTAGCCCTGGTGGGCAGTAGTGGCGCCGGAAAATCTACCCTTGCAGACCTAATTCCCCGGTTTCATGATGTAAGCGAAGGCCAAATTTTGGTAGATGGTATCAATATTAAAGACTACTCATTACACTCATTGCGAAATCAAATAAGCATTGTAACCCAGGAGCCTATTTTATTTAACAGCAGTATTGCAGAAAATATAGCCCTGGGAATGACCGTTGCAAAACCGGAAGACATCATACAGGCCGCAAAAATTGCCAATGCACATAATTTTATAGAAAAAAAAGAGCAGGGATACAATACCAATATTGGCGACAGAGGCTCTAAACTTAGCGGTGGCGAAAGGCAAAGGCTTACCATTGCAAGAGCAGTTTTAAAAAATCCACCCATTCTTATATTGGATGAAGCCACCTCATCTTTAGATACCGAAAGTGAAAGACTGGTACAAGATGCTATCAATAATTTAATGAATAACCGCACTTCTATTGTAATTGCCCACCGCCTAAGTACTATTAGGCATGCCGATGAAATTATTGTATTAAAAAAAGGAGAAATAGTAGAGCGGGGCACTCACGAAAGTTTAATAAGCCAGGATGGATTTTATAAAAAACTGGTTGATATGCAAGAGGTAAAGTAATATTTGCTAAAAAAATATACTTTCTTGCACTAAATATTAAAACCTTGTACCAATGCCATTTAGATATAAATAACACATTGGCTACCATAGTTTTGTAACTGTGCATAAGATGGTTATGAAACAATAAAAAACCCACTTGCCATACCGGCTAAATAAGTTACCTTTGCGCCCTTAAAAACAGCGCCGGCCATACCGGTAGATAAAGCAACAATTAAAATGAACATTCGCAACATCGCAATCATTGCCCACGTAGATCATGGCAAAACAACTTTAGTAGATAAAATTTTGCATGCCACACAGGTATTTAGAGAAAACCAGGAAACAGGCGAATTAATAATGGACAATAATGACCTTGAAAGAGAAAGAGGCATTACTATTTTTAGTAAAAATATTGCAGTAAATTATAAAGGAGTAAAAATAAATGTAATAGATACACCCGGCCACAGCGACTTTGGTGGCGAGGTAGAGCGTGTATTAAAAATGGCTGATGGGGTTTTACTTTTAGTAGATGCTTTTGAAGGGCCAATGCCACAAACCCGTTTTGTATTGCAAAAAGCTCTTGCACTTGGCTTACATCCAATTGTAGTTATTAATAAAGTTGACAAACCTAACTGTCGTCCGGATGAAGTACATGATGCAGTGTTTGAATTATTTTTTAACCTCGATGCTACAGAAGAGCAGCTTGATTTCCCCACCATTTATGGCAGTAGCAAAAATGGATGGATGAATACTTCTCTTACACAAACAGAAAATATATTACCATTATTAGATGCCATTTTGCAGTATGTGCCCGAGCCAAAAGCTAATGAAGGCACTACACAAATGCAAATTACCTCTTTAGATTATTCCTCATTTTTAGGCAGGATAGCGGTAGGTAAAGTGGCCAGAGGAAGTGTAAAAGAAAATCAGCAAATAGCATTGGTACAGGCAGATGGTATCAAAAAAATGAAAATAAAAGAACTGTATGTATTTGAAGGCATGGGCAAAAAAAGAGTAGCAGAAGTATTTGCAGGTGATATTTGCGCCATTGTGGGCCTCGATACATTTAATATTGGAGATACTATTGCAGATGTAGATAACCCTGAAGCGCTGCCAACAATCAGTGTAGATGAGCCAACTATGAGCATGCTGTTTGGTATCAACAACTCACCTTTTTTTGGCAAAGAAGGTAAGTTTGTAACCAGCCGCCACCTGCGTGACAGGCTGATGAAAGAAACCGAAAAAAATCTTGCATTAAGAGTAGAAGATAGCGATAGCGCCGATAGCTTTAATGTATTTGGAAGAGGTATTCTGCATCTCGGTGTATTGATAGAAACCATGCGCCGTGAAGGTTTTGAGCTAACAGTAGGCCAGCCACAGGTACTTATAAAACATATTGATGGCGTAAAAAATGAGCCTTATGAAATTCTGGTTGTAGATGTACCTGCAGAGTATAGCGGCAAAGTAATAGACCTTGTAACACAAAAAAAAGGCGAAATGCTTGTAATGGAATCCAAGGGCGAAATGCAGCATTTAGAATTTGAAATACCCTCAAGAGGATTGATAGGCTTAAGAAGCAATATGCTTACCAATACCGCAGGCGAAGCCGTAATGGCACATCGCTTTAGCGAATACAAACCCTGGAAAGGTCCCATACCCGGCCGCAACAATGGGGTATTGCTCAGCAAAACAACCGAAAAAACAACAGGCTACTCTATAGATAAATTACAAGACAGAGGACGCTTTTTTGTAGACCCGGGAGAAGATGTGTATGCAGGGCAAATAATAGCTGAGCATATTAAACCCGGCGATTTGGTAGTAAATGCAACCGAACCAAAAAAATTAACCAACCACAGGGCAAGCGGCTCCGATGATGCCTCTAAAATTGCTCCAAAAATATTAATGAGCCTCGAAGAGTGTATGGAATATATTCAACAGGATGAGTGCATAGAAGTAACACCAAAAAATGTACGTCTTCGCAAAACAATCCTCAATGAAGAAGAAAGAAAAAAAGTAAGTAAATCAATGGCGCAGGAAATGGCGTAAGAAATATAACAGGTGTTGTAATTTTTTTTTAACTATCAAATTTGCAATTAACAACAAAACTCATTTAACCTTTTATTAACCCTGCCGCCAATTATTTTTGCGGCACAAGCAATCTTTATGAGAAAAATAGTAGTAATCATTTTTGCATTGATGGCAGCGGTACCGGGGTTTTCGCAAACCAGCTCAGCTCCCACAAAAAATAAAAAAAAGTTTACTGTAACTAACCGTGCAGGCGATCATTTTATGATACAGCTCGCCAACAATACTTTAACCAGTCTGCCCGATAGCATCAGCAGCCATGTAAAAGGGTTTAGCCGCAGCGCCAATGTATATGTAATGATTGACAAGCCTTTTAAAGCCAATCCACAAATGAGCGCAGCCTTTGGCTTAGGTATCAGCACTACCAATATCTACTTCAATAAAATGCAAATGGATATAAGCTCATCATCAGCCAAACTTCCCTTTGTAGCAGTAGACTCTGCCATAAGATTTAAAAAATACAAACTGGCAACATCCTTTCTTGAAGTTCCGGTAGAACTTAGGTACACAGCCAACCCCAATACCCCCAACAAAACTTTCAAAGCAGCCATCGGAGTAAAAGTAGCTACACTTTTAAATGCTCATACCAAAGGCAAAAATTTATTAACCGCCTCCGGAGGCAAGCTATCAGATGAAACAGTAAAAATATCTTCTAAAGATTATTTCAATACCACCAGGTTATCGGTTACAGGGCGTGTAGGATACGGCAACTTTAGCTTGTTTGCAGCTTATGGCCTTACCAATGTATTTAAAGACGGGGTAGCCCCGCCAACCAAAATATTGCAAATAGGCCTCACCATTAGCGGCCTCTAAAAACTTATCATAAAAAAAATATCCCGGCGTAAATTCCGGGATTTTTTTTTGATGGCATTCAGCAAAGCACTACCCTCAGCAGCAGTAGCCGCTGTACGCTATTACTCCGGCACAAAGCACACACACAAGCCCTCACCGGGGTAGCCGCTTCCATCGGCCTGCTCATCAGCAGCATTACTATTCCCCGCTTTTTGTAGTTTTTATTTACAAATAAATTAGTTCTCCATCCATAGCCTGCTCATTGTATTTTTTTATTCTCATCTCTATTATGTATTTTGCTATTAATGAAATTGCTTTCCACTGCAATATCCCGACTGGCACGTATGCGTGTATGGCGCATTCACAACTGGATAAACCATCCAATAGCAGCACAGCGTGAAGTATTGCAACACCTTGTAACTGCAGCACAATACACCGAGTTCGGAAAAAAATACGGCTTCTCCAAACTATTTACCCTCAAACAATTTAAAGCAAGAGTGCCCATACATGAGTATGACGACATAAAGCCCTACATACAACGAATGATGAATGGAGAGCAAAATATTTTGTGGAACACCCCTGTAAACTGGTTTGCAAAATCATCTGGCACTACCAGCGACAAAAGCAAATACATCCCCATCAGTGAGGAAAGCCTGCAGGAAAATCATTTTCAGGCAAGCAAAGATGTACTCAGCAATTATTACAAAAACTTTCCATCAAGCGACCTGCTAACAGGCAAAAGCCTGGTAGTAGGAGGCTCACACCAAATTAGTAAACTAAGAGAAGATGTACAGGTAGGCGACCTGAGCGCTATATTAATGCAAAACTCTCCTTTTTGGGGGCAGTGGCTCCGTACACCCGAGCTTAGTATTGCCCTATTAGACGAGTGGGAAAACAAAATAGAAAAACTGGCGCAAACTACCTCCAATGAAAATGTAACATCATTAGCAGGCGTACCCACCTGGACACTCCTTTTGCTCAAACGAATTTTAGAAATAAAACAAAAACAAACCATTGCCGAAGTATGGCCCAATCTTGAGCTGTACATCAATGGAGGTGTATCGTTTGTGCCTTACCGTGAGCAATTCGAAAAAATTATTGGAAAGCCCATCAATTTTTTAGAAATCTATAATGCCAGCGAAGGATTTATTGCCGGCCAGGACAAACCGGGGGATAATGGCATGCTTTTATTTACAGAACATGGTATTTTTTACGAGTTTTTGCCCGTAGAAGAATATGGAAAGCCCCACCCCAACACCATTGGACTTAGGGATGTAAGCCTTCATAAAAATTATGCATTGGTAATAAGTACCACCGGGGGCTTATGGCGCTATCTCTTAGGCGATACCATTCAGTTTACCTCCTTAAACCCTTATAAAATAAAAATTACCGGAAGGCTAAAGCATTATATGAATGCCTTTGGCGAAGAGGTAATAGTAGATAATACCGACCATGCCATTGCTATTGCAGCAGCCAAAACTAATGCGGTAGTAAACGATTATACCGCAGCCCCCGTCTATTTTACACATTCCGGAAATGGCACCCACGAGTGGCTGATTGAATTTGATAAAGAGCCTGATGATTTACAAAAATTTATATTAGAATTAGACACAGCATTAAAAAACATCAACAGCGATTATGAAGCAAAACGGCATAAAGATATAGCTTTGCGTATGCCCGTTATACATAGCATACCCAAGGGTGTGTTTAAGCAATGGCTACAAGCCAGGGGCAAAATAGGCGGGCAGCACAAAGTACCCAGGCTAAGCAACGAAAGAAAAATAATAGAAGAAATAAAATCAATGTGTGCATTATAAAATTTAATTTTCAAATACAGGCAAAGCTTATTTTTGCTAAACAGGTTTTTTAAAAAAAGATAATAACAACTATATGAAATTATTACAAGCAAAAACAGCCATTGTAACCGGAGCAGCAAGAGGTATTGGCGAAGCTATTGCCATTAAATTTGCAGAAGAAGGAGCCAACATTGCTTTTACTTATGTAAGTGATAGTAGCACAGATAAAGCTTCTGCACTTGAGCAAAAGCTTAGCGCTTTAGGAGTAAAAGCAAAAGCTTACAAAACCAATGCTGCTGATTTTGCTGCAAGCGAAATATTTGTAAATAATGTATTAGCAGAGTTTGGGCAAATAGATATTTGTGTAAACAATGCCGGTATTTCAAAAGATAATTTATTGCTCCGCATGACGCCAGAACAATGGGATGATGTAATGAACGTAAACCTAAAGAGCGTATTTAATATGACCAAGCAGGTAACCCGGCCAATGATGAAAGCAAAGAGTGGAAGTATCATCAATATGAGCAGCATCATTGGCGAAATTGGTAATGCTGGCCAAAGTAGCTATGCCGCAAGCAAAGCGGGCATTATTGGTTTTACTAAAAGCATTGCCAAAGAGCTGGGAAGCCGTAATATAAGATGCAATGCTATAGCACCCGGTTTTGTAGAAACAGATATGACCAGCTATTTAAAAGATGGCGATAGTGCAGATAAGTACAAAAGTAATATTCCATTGGGGAGGTTTGCAAGCGGTGAAGATATTGCCAATGTAGCTTTGTTTTTGGCAAGCAGTTTAAGCAACTACATTACAGGCCAAACCATTAGCGCTTGTGGCGGGTTGAATATTTAATATTGTTAAAGTATACCAGTATTTTGTAAAAAATAATGATACCCGATTTTTTTATATTGACCAGCTTTTATATTTGCCATCATTGATGAAAAAAATTATTTCTTTATTATTTGTGTTGATCATTTGCATACAATGCTTACCTGTAAAGGAGATAGGTAAATGTATATATGACAATACTTTTATAGAAGAAGAAATGGCTAAGAAAGTTTTTAAAAATCCTACACTGCCCTTAATTGATCTTATCAGCAACAGCGCCCTTTTTTGTTCGCCTGATTGTACTGTTGCAACGTATTATTTTTCTAACACAAGGCTACATAAGCATCCGGTAACAGAAGTAACCACACCACCTCCCAATGCATAACTGAATAGTTTTAGAATTATTTATTCAGTTAATTTTTAAAAATCATTTTTAATGAAAAATTTTATAAGGAGAGCAGGCACCGATGTGCCTGCAGGTATCGTTGTGTTTCT
This sequence comes from Bacteroidota bacterium, assembly GCA_018268135.1. Taxonomy (GTDB): domain Bacteria; phylum Bacteroidota; class Bacteroidia; order Chitinophagales; family Chitinophagaceae; genus Ferruginibacter. The sequence goes on along the minus strand of JAFDXD010000017.1, from coordinate 28,690 downwards.
GGTAGCAATACCGTTGTGCCTGGGTATTGCAGTAGCAAGCGGGCTTAATGAAATAAGCGGCATCATAGCCGGAGTAGTAGGAGGGGTAATAGTGGGCAGCATCAGCGGAAGTCAACTGAGTGTAAGTGGCCCGGCAGCAGGCCTAACGGCAATAGTAGCTGCAGCTTTGCTAAAATTGCCTGCCGTAGAAGCCTTTTTTTTGGCAGTAGTTATTGCAGGAATATTTCAAATATTAATGGGTGTATTTAAGTTTGGTATCATTGGTGATTATATTCCTAACAGCGTAATAAAGGGCATGCTTGCAGCTATAGGCATTATCCTTATTTTAAAGCAACTTCCCCATTTGGTTGGCTACGATAAAGATTATGAGGGCAACGAATCTTTTGTACAATTATCTGGAGAAAACAGTATTTCTGCCTTTGTACATTCCTTCAATTTTCTTACGCCCTCTGCCATCATTATTGGAGTTACCGGCATTGTTATTTTAATTTTTTATGAAACCCGGTGGGTAAAATCTAAGAAAATTTTTCAATTAGTAAGTGGCCCGTTAGTAGTGGTTGTTGCAGGAGTACTACTCAACCGGTTTTTGGTGGGCAAAGAGTACCAATTACTCTCAAGAGATGCCCATCTGGTGAATATTCCGGTGGCATCAGATGCGGCGGAGTTTTTTTCATTTTTCAAAATGCCGGACTGGTCCTTTATTACTAATGCGGAGGTATGGGTAGCAGCCATTACCATTGCATTGGTAGCTTCGCTTGAAACTTTGCTGGGGATTGAAGCTGTTGACAAATTAGACAGTAAAAAAAGAGTATCTCCACCCAACAGGGAGCTAATTGCCCAGGGAACCGGTAATATGGTAAGCGGCTTATTAGGAGGGTTGCCACTAACGAGTGTGATTGTACGCAGTAGTGCCAATGTGAATGCAGGGGCGCAATCAAAAATGAGTACTATTTTTCATGGGATGTTAATATTAATATGTGTAGCTTTTTTGCCAGGCATTTTAAATCTTATTCCAAAAGCTGCGCTAGCTGCCATACTTGTTTTTACAGGGTATAAGCTGGCAAAGGTTTCATTGTTTAAAGAATATTATCAAAAAGGTTGGGAGCAATTTATGCCATTTGTAGTAACACTACTGGCAATAATATTTACAGATTTGCTCACCGGGGTTTTAATTGGTATAGCAGTAGGAATATTTTTTGTGATACGCAGCAATTTTCGTACTGCTATATTTTCGGTACATGAAAATAATCATCATTTAATCAGATTGAGAAAAGATGTTTCATTTTTTAGTAAACCAATTTTAAAACAAAAATTAGAAAAATTGCCGGCAAATTCCCGTTTGGTATTAGACCTTACCAAGGCAGAATTTATAGACAAAGATGTGATAGATACCATCAATGAATTTATACAACATGCTTCATTGAAAAATATATCTGTAACTTTAAATAAAAGCACTTACAATTTATCGCACCAGTTGGTAGATAATAACCCAGTTAAAGCTGATGATTCAGCACATTGATAAATTTTTAAAAAATATTTTATGCAATCTTACGAGAAATTATTATTAGAAAATAAAGCATGGGCAAAGGAGCAAAATCAAATTGATCCTGATTTTTTTAAACGCCTTGCAGCGCAGCAGGCGCCGGAATTTTTGTGGATAGGCTGTAGCGATAGCAGGGTGCCGGCAGATAAAATAACCGGTACCGACCCCGGCGAAATATTTGTACACCGAAATATTGCCAACCTGGTAGTAAATACCGATATCAATTTATTAAGTGTATTGCAATATGCGGTAGAAGTGCTAAAAGTAAGGCATGTAATAGTGTGTGGCCATTATGGATGCGGCGGTGTAAAAGCTGCGATGGGAAATCATCATTTCGGGATAATAAACCACTGGCTTAAAGAAATAAAAGATGTGTACCGTTTTCACAGAGCAGAGGTAGATGCCTTGGCAACAGAAGAGCAAAGGGCAGACCTATTGGTAGAGTTAAATGTAAGAGAGCAGGTTTTTAATCTTGCTAAAACCTCTATCATTCAAAAAGCCTGGAAAGAAGATAACCTCCCACACCTGCATGGATGGGCTTATGGATTAAAAGATGGAATCATAAAACCTGTATGCGAAATGGCAGCAAGATCTCGTATAGACCACTTATACGAATACGATAATTTGTAAAATTAAAAAAAGCCTCCCGAAATCTTCAGGAGGCTTTTTTATGTAATTTTTTTTAAAAAACTATATAACCAATACCCCATTTGCAATAAACTCAATTTCAGTTTTTGGTTCAGTAATTTTTTCAATTTCTTCTTTGCTTTTGCCGCCATCTTCAGCATAGTGTTTCAGCATTTCTACAGAGGTAGTTGTTTTTTTACCAACGCCATCCAGTACTACATCTTTGCCTACAATATTTTTAGACATAAAAAATTTATAGTCTTTAAATCTAATCATTATTCCATCTCCATCGGTTTGTGAAAGCTTCATCCAGCAGCCTTTTTTTTCGCATACACTTATTACCGTGCCTTTTACTTTACCAATGTATGTATCGGTTGCGTTAAGCTTTTCTTCCAGCAGGTTTACTTCAATGGCACCGGACGCAGTAATTTTTGCGCCGTAAGTAACATTTTTTGATGCCTCTTTAATTTGAGAAAATCCGCAAAAAGCTGCAAATAAAAAAGCAAAACTTAGTAAATATTTCATATAATTTTAATTTATAGAACAAATCTAATGAAATTATTAAAAAAAACTACCACTATAGGGTATTGTTTTCTTCAAAAAACTTGGCTCTCTTTGCATCAATTACTTAGGTAATTATCACAGAAAGAGGCCCGTTTACCTACCCCGGCTTAAAAAGCAATTTTGAAGACACCATAAGATTGGAATAACTTTATTGCCCGTTCAATTTTGAACGGTTTTTTTTTACAAAAAAAAGAAAGCTAAAAATATTATCAAAAATATACTAAATAAATTAGTTAAATATAAATAATAGTATTACATTTGTTTCCTCAATACATTTACAACATTAAACACAGATACATCACTTTAAAAAAAATTAAACATGAGTAATGCAGAAAAACTGAAGGCGCTGAAATTAACAATGGACAAAATTGATAAGGATTTTGGAAAAGGTTCAGTAATGATGATGAGCGACAAAGGAGTGGCTGAGCAGGAGGTAATTTCAACAGGTTCTATTGGGTTGGATGTGGCGCTTGGAATTGGTGGCTTGCCCAAAGGAAGAGTAATAGAAATATATGGCCCGGAGTCGTCAGGAAAAACTACACTTGCCATACATGTAATAGCAGAAGCACAAAAAAAAGGCGGCATGTGTGCTTTTATAGATGCTGAGCATGCCTTTGACAGTAATTATGCTCAAAAATTAGGTGTGGATATTGATAACTTGCTGATATCGCAACCAGACTATGGTGAGCAGGCATTAGAAATAGCTGACAGGCTCATATTATCGGGTGCGTTAGATGTGGTAGTAATTGACTCTGTAGCTGCGCTTGTACCCAAGGGAGAGCTTGAGGGTGAAATGGGTGATAGCAAAATGGGTTTACAGGCAAGGCTCATGAGCCAGGCCTTAAGAAAATTAACCGCTACCATTTCAAAAACAAATAGCTGCTGCATTTTTATAAATCAGCTTCGGGAAAAAATTGGTGTAATGTTTGGCAATCCCGAAACTACCACGGGTGGGAATGCTCTTAAATTTTACTCTTCGGTGAGGTTAGATATTCGCAGGCAGGCACAATTAAAAGATGGTGAAGACATAGTAGGCAATCATATTAAAGTAAAAGTGGTTAAAAATAAAGTGGCTCCTCCATTTCGTACCGCCGAGTTTGATATTATTTATGGCGAAGGCATCTCTAAAGTAGGGGAAATAATTGACCTTGGGGTAGAGTTGGGGATTGTACAAAAAAGCGGAAGCTGGTTTAGCTACAATGGCGATAAACTTGGTCAGGGCCGTGAAGCTGTAAAGCAACTGATGATTGACAACCCTGGTATGGCTGCCGAAATAGAAGCTCAAATAAGAACTAAAATAAAAGAAGCACAAGGATAAATATATCGTGTATAATTATTTTTAATGTGGGTTAATAAGTATAAAACTGCCTTTGTTTAAAGGCAGTTTTTTTTTGTATCAGCTTGCTTTATTATGTGAAATAATTAAAGCAGCTTTGTAGTAATATGTATTGTCTAAATAATAAAAGAGGAGTATGAAATTTAAATATATAAAATTGCTGCTATTGATTGTTGTAGTTGGAATGTTGCAATGTAGAAAGGCTGATATAAAACTCGGCATTTATAATGTTGCTTTAAATGACTGTTCGGGACATTTGGCAGAGCCTTATATATGCTTTGACTCTTTGGTAACGGATAGTCGCTGCCCTAAAGGTGTAAATTGTGTGTGGCAAGGTACAGCGCAGATTAAAGTAAATTTTCACGAAGGGGGAAATTCGCACCGGTTTGATATGTCACTACAAAATTTTCCGTCGCTTGGCATTACTTCAGATACCATTATAAACGGCTACAGGATTAGGTTTGAAGATTTATTACCTTATCCGGATTTTGATACTAACCCATCTACTAAAAAGGTAGCAGTAATTAGCGTTACACAATAATTAGAATTTTTTTTTGAAGTTTGATATCTTTAACTCTCAGCCCTGCTCCTAAGTATCCGCATCATATTTTGCATGCTTCTGTAACTGATGGTCTCACTCACAAAGTGCAACACGGTCAGATAATTTCTAAAATAGAATTATGTGCTTTGCTGTAAATGAAAATGTAATAGCAATATTTACAATGATGAATGGATGAATTTTTATGCTTAAAAAGTCAATAAAATTTCTTGCTGAAAAAGCATGGGCAGATGATACATGTTGAGTAAAAAGATGCTGCTGAAAATTTAGCCCTGATTGCAATGGAAAGCCCAGTGAGGGCTGTGTGGTATGGCTTTGTGCCGGACTTGTAATGTAAAGCAGGACCCATGCTGATGTATGCACCATAGATCCTGCTTCAAATATTTTTAATAATCTATTACCTGCTCTTCCATTTGTGGTAATTGACGCCATTCGTATTGTTGATTGCGAAGCTGTGGTTCAAACCCGGCTTCTTTAATAGCATCCTGAATGGTATGGCTGGTAAAGCGGTGGGGTGCGCCTGCTGCGCTTACTACATTTTCTTCTATCATGATGCTTCCAAAATCGTTGGCGCCTGCTCTCAGGCAAATTTGTGCTACCTGCTTGCCTACGGTAAGCCAGCTTGCCTGTATATTTTTAATATTTGGTAGCATGATGCGGCTCATAGCAATCATGCGGATATACTCTTCGGGAGTGGTAAGGTTGTGTACGCCTCTTATTTTTGCAAGGAGGGTATCGGCATCCTGAAACGTCCAGGGTATGAAAGCTAAAAAGCCTTTGGCATCTTCTGGTTTCCGGCTTTGTACTTCTCTTAATTTTACAAGATGTTCAAAGCGTTCTTGCAGGGTTTCTACATGGCCAAACATCATGGTGGCGGAGGTGGTGATGTGTAGCTTGTGCGCTTCATGCATAATATTGAGCCACTCCTGAGCGCCGCATTTGCCTTTGCTTATTAAGCGTCTAACCCTGTCAGTTAGTATTTCGGCGCCGGCGCCGGGCAGGCTGTCCATACCGGCTTCTTTTAATGCTATCAATACTTGCCGGTGGGTGCTTTTTTCAAGTTTGGTAATATGTGCTACTTCCGGCGGGCCAAGGGTGTGTAGCTTAATATTGGGGTATAATGATTTGAGCTCTTTAAATAAATGTACGTAAAAGGAAAGGCCTAAATCGGGATGGTGGCCACCTTGCAATAATAATTGATCGCCTCCATACTTAATGGTTTCATCAATTTTTCTTTTATAAGTTTCTATATCTGTAATGTATGCTTCGGGGTGGCCGGGTATGCGATAAAAATTACAAAATTTGCAATTGGCTATGCATACATTGGTGGTATTTACATTTCTGTCTATTTGCCAGGTAACTTTGCCGTGGGGTACCTGTATTTTTCTAAGTTCATCTGCTACAAACATTAATTCTGTTAAAGCAGCATTTTCAAATAAAAAGACGCCTTCTTCTACAGATAAAAATTCGAACTGCATGGCTTTGGAAAGGAGGTGATTTACCTTCATCATATCTGTTATGAATTTTTTGGTGCAAGTTTAATTGCTTACCGTTTATAAAACTTACTGCAAAAGTACATTCATTAGATTGTATTTTTCAATATCAAATTATATGAGAGTAATAAATATTATAATTGGGTTACTGTTTATAATGAATGTTGCACCCGGGCAGGAGTTATTATCGCCGCCTCTTTCTAAATTTATTACCAGTTTTCATTTTAAGCAATTTAGTGGCGGCGTAATGATTGTAAAAGCCCAGTTTGAAAATATTAAAGATAGCCTGAATTTTATTTTAGATACGGGTAGTGGAGGTATTTCTCTTGACTCATCTACCTGTGAGGAATTTAATATTGCTTCTGTACTTACTGATACTACAATTACAGGTATTGGTGGTATTAGGAAGACGAGATTTGTTTTTAATAAAACTCTCAGGTTTCCGGGGCTGGAAGTAAGCAAGCTTAATTTTCATATTAATGATTATAATTTACTAAGTAGCGTGTATGGCGAAAAGATAGACGGCATTATCGGATATAGTTTTTTTAAGAGGTATATTGTAAAAATAAATTTTGACAGCCTTGAAATAGAAGTGTACAGCCCCGGTAAAATAAATTACCCAAAGGGGGGCACTTTATTGTACCCTATTTTTACATCATTGCCTATTCAGTATTTACAATTAAAAGATAAAAGGCGATTAAGTTATAATTTTTATTTTGATACAGGTGCCGGTTTGTGTTTTTTGATGAGCGAAAAATTTGCAAAGGATAGTGCCATTCTTTTGCAAAAGAGAAAGCCTGTATATACCCAGGCGCAGGGCATGGCAGGGCGTTCGCAAATGAAGCTTACGGTGATAAAAGAGCTTAAAATAGGGCCCTATAAGTTTAGAAAAGTGCCTACTTATATTTATGATGATGAATATAATGTAACGTCGTATCCATTTTCGGGAGGGCTTATTGGCAATGAGTTATTAAAGCATTTTAATGTAATACTAAATTATGGACAGAGAGAAATACACTTGCGTCCTAACTCACATTTTTTAGAACCCTTTGACTATGCTTATACCGGTCTGGGAATTTATTATACCGATGGAAAAATAATAGTAGAGGATATTATACCTAACTCACCTGCAGATAAGTGTGGTTTTAAAATAGACGATCAGATAATGGGAGTAGCCGGAAATTTTTCAAATAATATTCAGGCTTATAAAAATCTGCTGCAGGTACCCAATCAAAAAATTAAAGTAGTTGTAAAAAGAAAAACCGGGTTAATAATATTGGAGATTAAAGTGAAAAGTATTTTAAGATAAAAAAGCTGCCATTTATGAGGCAGCTTTTTTTATGATTTGATATTTGATATTAATGATTGGTAGAATCTTTTTTATCTTTTTTCTTTCCAATAATATAACCACCGGCTGCACCAATAATGCCGCCAATAATGGCACCCTTGCCGTTTCTGCCTATTACAGCACCTGCCGCAGCCCCACCAACGCCACCAATGATAGCACCCTTAGCCGAATTATTCAGGCCTTTCTTTTTTTCGGGGGTAGCAGTACTTGTATTGGCAGTGTTTGTATTGGTTTCTGCTGGTGAAGCAGATGGGGTACTGCCAGTATTAGTAGCCGGAGTAGTAGCTGTGGTATTTGTATTAGTAGTTGGGGCCGGAGTAGTAGTTGTAGTATTTGTATTTGATTGCTGAGGCACCGGTGCAGGTTTAGAATGTATAGTGGTATGCTGCTTTGGAGCAATTTTTTTTGCTGCAGGCGCTGTCGCAACAGGGGCTGCTACTGCCGGGGCAGCTACTACAGGAGCTGTTTTAGTGGTAACTGCTGTATCTGATGCGGCACTGTTTGGGTACACTTTTGTAGTATCTGAAAGTACAATTTCTTTTTTAGAATCTAAATCATTTTTGCTGCCGCTTTTGCAAGCTGCGAAACCAATAATAAGTGCCAGTGAAAGGGGTAAAAACTTTTTCATAATTTTTTTAATTTAATAATTGAATACAAAATTAGATGCTCTTAGCTCTATTGCCCAATAAAATGAAAAATAGTGCCAATTTGTTTTTTTGACTAGGAATAAAAGTGATAAAAATGTTAATGATTGCTTTAACTCAATAGAATAAATCATTTATTTTAATACTCACCTGTAGCACCCGCTCCGCCAAAATCACCTCCGCTAAATTTACTATCATTATTTTGAAGTGGAGATTTGGCAAATGTTTGAGCCAAGATTAAAGCTTCTAATTGTGCTTTAGCAGGGGCGTTATTTTTGTGTAACTCTACGGATGTAAATTCATATTTTGAAGGTTGTAAAAAGCGGGTTAGCGCCCATGCTACCAATATCATTGCAGCTCCACCCAATACCAGCACAGTTTCTATTGAAAGATGAGAATAATAATACCGGATAGTGAAAACCATGGCGGCTAATAATACTAAGCCCACCCTTAACAAAATGCTGTTTTTATTTTTTATACCAAAATAAATATATGCCAGTGGGATGATAATGGTACAAACCCAAAAGAAATACGCCAGGGGAAATGTTACGACTGCATTGCCGGATAAGCTTGAACTATTGCCGGCAAATTGATTTACTATAAAAAAATTACCTGCCAAATAAAACGTAAGCAGGGAGCATATTTCAATTATATTAAAAATAGCATCATACTCATTAAAACGATGACCTTCTTTTTTGTTTTTGAAAATAAAATATATAACAATACTTATAGCCATCAATACAAATGCTGTAATAGCTTTTAAATAACCTCCTTCCTGCGAAAGTACCAGGTAAATAATTGCTAAAAAGGACAACATACAAGATACACTCATAAATGGATGCGCATATCTTAATGTGCAAAGCAATGAAATGATAAAGATGTAGGCAGCAACTATTATCGGGCCTGCATCAGTTGCATATACCAGGCCGCTCAGTAGCAGTATTGCTGCACATACCAAAAGGGCTGTATCTACGCCGGAAAAATAATGATGGCGTTGCCTTATAAAAACTTCTAGTATAAAAAAACAAGCAGCAGAAAAAAACAAAGCAAGAATTGTAACTACATCTTCGCTACTATCGCCTAAAAATCCTAAGGCAAAGATTGCGATAGAAAAAATTACTATCACCACTGTAAGTAAAAAGAGTGCTATGCTGATAAAAAAATTGGGAGTGTATAATTTTGAAGGATATTGTGAACATACTGACACATACTCTTCCTTAGTAATGCCTTCATTTTGAAAAGCCTGTCGGGCGGTACTACGTACGTATAAATGATATAATTCATTTTTATTGTATGCTGTCATGCTGTTTCAGGCGTTTATTGCTTTTTATTAAAAAAATACAAAGTAATACAGAAGATAAAATGAAATAAAATGCTGTCAGGTATAACATGGCCATTGCATCTCCATTTTGTATTAAAAGGAAATGTATTACTACGTAGCTCAATGCTATGTAAATATATAATGCTGTACAAAGCAAAATATAATATGATTTGTCAGCAACAGATTTTTTGTAAAAGTAAAAAGCTGTTAGTAAAAGTGCTATTAAAGAATACATCAACAAGTTGTCATACTTTATCAATGCGGCAAGGAGAGAAATAAATAAAAGATGCATCCCAAAATTGATATAGGTAAATGCGAAATGTTTTTTTATATTTTTTCTTTCAGAGAAATAAGCAATACAGTTTAAAAGCAGCCCTAATAAAACTCCTGCAATTATAAAACTATTGCTATTAAAATCATTTTGGTTTAAAAGTTGGAGTGGCGTTACTGTTACCCCCAGCCATGCAGCAAGGTTAGTAATGGCCATACTTAGCACTCCTAAATGATCAAAATAATAAGCTGTAAAAAAAAGAGCAAGCATGGGTATAAAAGTAGCCAGGCCATAGCGGCTGCCAAAAATAGCATAAGCATACTGAAAGTATGCAATAAATATCAGTAAACTAATACATCCTAACAATAATGCATAGTCGAAAAATACATTTGGCGATAAAACTTTATGGTAAGAAAAAGGAAGTTTATTTTTAAAACAATAATAAAAACAGGCGATGAAAACTAAGGCAATAAATGCCAGCACCGCCTGGTGGCCGATAGAATTAATATTTTTATAAACCAATATACCTAAGCCTGAAGTGAACAATAAAATACCCAGGTATAAAATGGTTTTTAACTCCCAGTGTACTGAGAATAACTTATTCTTTTCCTGCTCTTCTACCTTTATAAAAGATTCTTGTGAGAGTAACCCTTTCTGTTGAAGGCTTTTCAATAATGATATATCCATAAGTGATAAAAGTAACACAAATGAATTAATTACATTCAAGTTTCAGGTCAGTCAATAGTAACCTTTATCATTTTATCACCAGCTTTTATATCGTCTAAAAATTCGAGGCCACTGGTAATTTTTCCGAAGCAAGTATGCACCCCATCAAGATGTTGTGTACCCTGCCTGTTGTGGCAAATAAAAAACTGTGAGCCACCTGTATTTTTGCCCCTATGAGCCATAGACATGATGCCCCTGTCGTGATATTGTTTATCAGCGCCGGTTTCGCAGTTAATAGTGTATCCGGGGCCGCCTGCGCCAGTACCCGTAGGGTCGCCAGTTTGCACCATAAAGTTTGGGATCACCCTGTGAAATAATACCCCGTCATAATAGCCTTCTGATGCCAGTTTTTTAAAATTAGCTGCCGCAATTGGCGTAGCATCATCAAACAATTCAAAAGTAAAATTGCCTTTATTTGTTTGTATAGTCCCGGTGGTGAGTGTAGTATCGGCCATAGTTTTTTTGTAAAAGTAATATTTCTGTATAATTATTTTTGTAGGATTAGGTATTTTACTATCAACCTTTTTTTTCCTTAAGGTTTTTCTTTATTTAATTTTTGTTTTGATACAAAAAGAAAAAAATCAATGATGGTTAATTATAAGCAGATTGATTGCAAATTTAATTATAAAAATCACCATTTAGTCTGCTTTAAATTTGTTAAGGGAAAGAAACTGGTACGATATTTATTGCCTTAATGGTGACAAACAATATTTATTCATTTAAAAATATCTTACTATGTTAAGTAATAAAAAAATATTAGCCGCCGCCGGTGCTGGTTTAGCATTATTTGCAGCCTATAAGTACACAAGATTGAGTAGCGATCAAAAGAAAGAGCTGCAACATTCTTTGAAACGTAAAGGCAAAACAATTGCAGAAAAATTAATGCCCGGAAAGCTAAAATCAAAAGTTAATATGGAGGAACAAAGCTTAAGTACAGGGTATTAAAAATTTATTTAAGGGCTTTCAATAAAATGAAAGCTCTTTTTTATTATTTTCATCTTTGCTATGCAAAGGATAAACCCCGATATGGATATAGTACTTTATGTACTTAAAGCTGTGATGGAAGATCAGCCTCACTCTGCCTTTACCAAAAGCCTTTATCAGCAATACTGCGAAAGAGGTGGACTAAGTAAGAAACAATTAGAGGGTCTATATAATAAAGCCACTAAAGTAAAAAATATACATCCCGGAAGGTTGGCAACATTGGAAGCAATTATTTTAAAAAAACATTCAAAGCAAAAATCGGAAGTTACTATTAAGGCAGCGCCGCCTGAAAAAGATGAAACCCTGGGCAAAACATTAGAGTCAATTTTAGCCAAAGTGCCTTTACACAAAAGAGTGCTTTATTTGAAATCGAAATACGACAAAAACGATTTTATTTCCGCAACTGAAATGGATGAAATAAAAAAATTTTCAAAATTGCTGTTGTAATTATTTTACTGGCTTATCACCCATATAAAAAGTAAGCTTTCCCCCTTTCATAATATCTGCATGTTTCAGTTCAAAACCTGTTAATGGTTTTCCATTTAATTCAATCTTTTGAATATAAACATTTTGATCGTCCTGGTTTTTTACTTCAATAATAAATGATTTATTGTTGTCAAGATGAATGACAGCGCCATCTACAGCCGGGCTTCCGATGGCATATACAGCACTGCCAGGTGCTACAGGGTAAAATCCCAGGCTGCTAAAAATATACCAGGCGCTCATTTGCCCGGTATCATCATTGCCACCCAACCCATCTGGCGAATTATGATACTGCATATTTAAAATCATGCGTACACGCTCCTGGGTTTTATAAGTTGCGCCTGCATAATTGTACAAGTAAGCTACATGGTGCGAAGGCTCATTGCCATGTACATACCCTCCAATAATTCCTTCCCTGGTAATATCTTCTGTTTCTGCAAAAAAAGATTCGGGAAGGTTCATGGTAAAGAGGGTGTCTAAATAAGCGATAAACTTTTTATTGCCACCCATAAGGTTAATAAGTTGATGTGGATACTGCGGCACAAATAATGTATAGTTCCATGAGTTGCCTTCTATAAACCCCTGCCCGTTTGTACTTAATGGGTTAAAGTTTTTTGTAAATTTTCCATCACTGTTTTTTGAATGCATAAAGCCAAGAGTTGTGTCAAACACATTTTTATAATTTTGAGATCGCTTTATAAATTCATTGTACACATCTGTTCGATTTATTTTTTTTGCAAGTTGTGCAATTGCCCAGTCATCATAAGCATATTCTAAAGTGGTAGATGTGCCTACCGGATTTTTATCTACAGGTATATAACCTTTATCGAGATAAAGTCCAATATCTTCATAGCTTCTATGGCGGGCTGTAGCAACACAGGCATCCAGCGCTTTGTTGGCATCAATGCCCGATACATTGTTTTTGATGAGTGCATCAGCTATTACAGCCACACTATGGTAGCCACTCATACACCAATTGTCGTTGGCAGAGTTGCTCCAAATAGGCAACATGTGTAAAGGGCTTTGGTCGTAATGAGCCAGCATAGATTTTATCATATCTATATCTTTTTTAGGCTCAATAATAGTAAAGAGAGGATGCAGGGCACGGTATGTATCCCACAAAGAAAATGTGGTATAATTTGTAAAGCCCGAAGCCGTATGTACTCCCTGGTCCAGGCCCTTGTAGCTTCCATCTACATCCATATATACCGTGGGGTTTATCATGGCATGATACATGGCGGTATAAAAATTTTCTTTTTCTATTCTGCTGCCATCAATGGTTATTTTATTGAGTTCTTTATCCCATGCCTGTTGTGCATCATACCTTGTTTTTTCAAAATCCCATCCCGGCAATTCTGCCTGCATGTTTTTAAGCGCACCATCCATACTTACAGATGATAAAGCAACTTTTACTTTTATCTTTTCAAGGTCTTCTGTTTTAAAATCAAAATTCATACGAATTTGCCTGCCGGCTATATCCGGAAAATTTTTTTGCTGATTAAATTTCCCCCAAAAACCATTGTAGTATGATTTTGCAAAATCTTTACAACCGTATTGAAAAAAAGCCTTTGAAAATTTTATGGCAAAATATACCGTCCGGTTTCTTGCCCATCCATTTGTTTGCCTGTAACCTGTAAGCGTACTATCGTTGATGATGTGTACTACGGTCCAAATATTTTTTCCGTCATAATTGTAAATACCACTTACAAGGTCTAAAATAATATGGCTTTGATTTGACTTTGGAAATGTATATTGATGAAAACCTACCCGGGTAGTAGCCGTAAGTTCTGCAGTAATATTTCCTTTATTGAGTAATACTTTATAATACCCTGCTTGTACTGTTTCATTATCGTGAGAGTAGGGCGATCTAAAACCTGAGTTGGGATTATCGGCCGTGCCGGGGTTGAGTTTTACAGCGCCAACAGTTGGCATTATTAAAATATCGCCCAGGTCGCTATGGCCGGTACCGCTAAAATGTGTATGGCTAAAGCCTACAATGGTATTATCATCATATTGATATCCGGAGCAATATTTATATACATCCGGGTTATATTTTCCATTTATTTCGTAGGGAATAGTATCAGTATCGGGGCTAAGCTGCACCATGCCAAAAGGTACTGTAGCCCCAGGGTAAGTATGGCCCATGCGCTGTGTACCAATAATAGGTTTTACATATTGTACCAGGGGAATAGTTCTTTGTAGTTGAGCAAAAGAATGTAAACTTCCAAAAAACAGGCTGATAAAAAATAATACTTTCATAAAAATAAAGGTAGTCAGTTTTGTAAAGTAAAATTTTAAGAAATACTAATCCATTCGTTAATGTATTTGGGCAAAAAAGGAAGGGAGCCTGTAATTATTTAAGAAGTACCTGCATCATCCCGAAAAACTATTTTAACTAAATTTGCCGGATGCAAATCATTACAGTTAACAGCATTGCTGATAGTAAATTATTTTTTAATGTACCGCTTGTAATTTATAAAGATGACCCAAACTGGATACAGCCTCTCAATAAAGATGTGGAAGATGTATTTGATGAAAAAAAGAATAAAGCTTTTAGATTTGGAAAAATACAACGATGGATACTGCAGGATGATGAAGGCAACCCAATAGGGCGAATAGCAGCATTTACCAATTCAAAATATAAAAATAAAGGTGATGATGTGCCTGTAGGCGGTATTGGTTTTTTTGAGTGTATAAAAAGCCAGGATGCAGCCGATATGTTATTAGACAATGCAAAGCACTGGTTAATGAAAGAGGGCATGCAGGCTATGGATGGGCCAATTAACTTTGGCGAGCGAGACAGATGGTGGGGTATGGTAACAAAGGGTTACCAGGAACCATTGTATTGTATGAACTATAATCCACCGTATTATGTTGACCTTTTTGAAAACTATGGATTTAAACCGTTTTTTGAACAGGTATGTTTTAATATGGAGCCTAAAGCCCCTTTGCATGATAAGGTATGGGAGCGCCACAATTACATAGAGAAAGACAAAAATTTTTCGTCAAAGCATATTGATAAAAAACAAATAGAAAAATTTGCCTCAGATTTTGTAGAAGTGTACAACAAAGCATGGGCAGGGCATGGGGGCTTAAAACAACTCGAAAAAAAACAAGCCATCCTGATGTTTAATAAAATGAAACCGGTGATGGATGAAAAAATAATTTGGTATGTATATTATAAAAATGACCCGGTAGCCATTTTTATTAACCTGCCCGATTTAAATCAGTGGTTTAAATACCTGCATGGAAAATTTGGGTTGATACAAAAATTAAAATTTTTATGGATTAAAAAAACAAAGCCAAATAAAAAATTTACCGGCCTGGTATTTGGCATTGTGCCGGAGTGGCAGGGCAAGGGGGTAGATGCCTACATTATTGGTGAATCTGCAAAGCTGATACAAAGCCCCAAAGTATCTTACACAGAATATGAAATGCAGTGGATAGGCGACTTTAATCCTAAAATGCTCAATATAGCTTCAAGCCTTGGCGATGTAAAACGAAGCCGAAACCTCACCACCTACCGTTATCTTTTTGACCGTACAAAAGAGTTCATCAGGCATCCCATTTTAAGTTAAATTTTAGCATTAATTTTACCATATACAATCGAAGTTTTTGATCATTATTATTAGCACATGGATAAGTTTATAGTATCGGCAAGAAAATACCGTCCACAAAATTTCAATACCGTAGTAGGGCAGTCGCATATCACCACTACCTTAAAAAATGCTATTAATAATAATCAGCTTGCCCATGCATTTTTATTTTGCGGGCCAAGAGGAGTGGGCAAAACCACCTGTGCAAGAATTTTAGCCAAAACCATCAATTGCGAACATCGTACCCCCGATGGAGAGGCTTGTAACAGTTGCAATAGTTGTGTGTCTTTTGATAATGGAACCTCATTAAATATTCATGAATTAGATGCTGCAAGTAACAACTCGGTAGATGATATCAGAACCCTGGTAGAGCAGGTAAGGTTTGCGCCACAGGCAGGCGATTACAAAGTGTATATAGTAGATGAGGTACACATGTTGAGCGCCGCAGCTTTTAATGCATTTTTAAAAACTCTGGAAGAGCCGCCACCTTATGCCATTTTTATTTTGGCTACCACCGAAAAACATAAAATACTGCCTACCATTTTAAGCCGCTGTCAAATATTTGATTTTAAGCGTATCACCATCAATGATACCATTGAGCATTTGAAGGAAATATGCGATAAAGAACATATAACTGCCGAAAAAGCCGCCTTGCATGTAATTGCACAAAAAAGCGAAGGCGCCATGAGGGACTCGCTTAGTATTTTAGATAAAATTGTAAGTTTTACAGGGGGGCAACTAACCTATGTGAATACTTTAGAACACTTAAATGTATTAGACGAAGATTATTATTTTAAAATGATAAACTTTATGCAGCATCAGCAATTAAGTGATGCACTGCTATTGTTTGATACTATTATTCAAAAAGGGTTTGAAGGAGATACTTTTATTGAAGGCTTTGCAGAATTTATCCGTAATCTTTTGGTAAGCAAAGATGCAAGGGCAGCAATATTGCTGGAAGTAGCAGAAGATTTTAAACAAAAATATTTGCAGGTGGCGCAAGAAATTTCGTCAGAATGGCTCATTGCTGCATTAAATATTTTAAATGATTGTGGCATTGGCTATAAGCAGGCCAGAAACAAAAAACTTTTTGTAGAAATGACGCTGATTAAACTAAGTTATCTTCAGCAGGCGGTAGAAATTAGTGCAGGTGGCGATGGCATTTCTAAAAAAAAAATAGTAGATGATGCCAAACCAATAGCTTTTAGGGCAATTACTCCCATAAAAATAAAAGAATCAGTAAGCCAGGACGCTACAGTACAAAAAAAACCTAAATCAGCCAGCCTCGTAATAGAAGCTAAGCTACCTGAGCCGGTAAAAAAAATCAGCAGCAGTGAGCAAGCGGTACCAGCGGCACCCCTTGGGTCTCTTAAAAAAATAAGAGAGCAATTATTGGCAAAAAATAATGCCGCCGGAGAGCCAAAGCCATTGGAAAAAGAAGCTTTACAATTGGCCATGCAGGGGTATATCAAAAATCTTTTTTCAAAAAAAATTAATATAGCAGCAGAAAATCTAAAAACAGCCGGGCTTGAAATAAAGGATGAAAATACCTTTACTATCATTACATCTTCTACCTTTCAGCAAAGAATTATAGAGGCAGAAAGGGCGGAGCTGATAGATTGTATGCAAAAACACTTTAATAACCCCCTGCTTAAATATAGCATTGCCTTAGAAGAAAGCCAGGCAGTAGAAGAGCCGGCACAAATGCAACTTACCCGTAAGCAGCAATACCAGCTTATGGTAGAGCAGTATCCTAATATCAAAAACCTGCGGGAAAGGCTAAAATTAATGATAGATTAAGAAATAATGGCAAAGGTTATTTTAAAAGGATTTCTATCCCAATTGTATTAAGTAAGCCACAATCATTATTATTATGCCTATTGAATATTTAAAGAAAAACAGGTTAGCCCAAAACCTTCATACAACTTTCCTCATTTTGCATTAATTTCGGGCTTCCTAATTTTACAAAAGAAAAAAATATTATGGCTGAAGTAATACGTATGCCGCTATTGAGCGATACAATGACAGAGGGTAAAATAGTAACCTGGAATAAAAAAGTAGGGGATAAGGTAAAAGCAGATGATGTATTGGCAGATGTAGAAACGGATAAAGCCACTATGGAAGTGGTGGGGTATGTGGATGGTACATTGTTATATATTGGTGTGCCGGCAGGTAAAGCAGCAAAAGTGAATGAAATTATTGCTATTATAGGTAAAGAAGGAGAAGAGTATAAAGCCTTACTTGATGGAGGCAATGCTGAGAGCAAGCCCGAAAATGAAAAACCCGTAGCAAAAGCTGAAGCAACAGCATCTGCAAAAGTATCCCTGCCTGATGGCGCCAAAGAAATCAGGATGCCCTTGCTAAGCGATACAATGACGGAGGGCAAAATAGTAAACTGGAATAAAAAAGTAGGGGATAAGGTAAAAGCAGATGATGTATTGGCTGATGTAGAAACAGATAAAGCTACAATGGAAGTAGTGGGATATGAGGAAGGCACCCTGTTATACGTAGGTGTAGAGGCAGGCAAAGCCGCCAAAGTAAATGAAATAATAGCCATAGTAGGCAAGCCGGGTACAGATGTTAGCGCTTATGTAGCTGCAGAAAAAAGCGGAGCAAATAATGCTACAACTGCTGCTGCCACTCCCGCTGCTTCAAATGAGGCAATTAATATAACAGTGCAGGATGAGCAACCATCAGCCACCCAGTCAAATCAAAGAATTAAGGCATCGCCCCTTGCCAGAAAACTAGCTGCAGAAAAAGGGGTAGATCTTTCTAAAATCAACGGCAGTGGAGATAATGGAAGAATTACAAAAAAAGATGTAGATGGCTTTACTCCTTCCGTAGCCACAGCAGCCTCAGCGCCATCAGCTACTAAACCTGCTGCACCGGTAGCAACATTTGTTGCCAATGGGCAGGAAGGTTATACTGATGTGGAACTAACTCAAATGCGTAAAGTAATTGCCCGCAGGTTGAGCGAAAGCAAGTTTACAGCGCCGCATTTTTACCTGAGCATGGAAGTTAATATGGACAATGCCATTACAGCCCGTGCTGCCATGAATGAAGTAAGCCCGGTAAAAATTTCATTTAATGATATGCTGATAAAAGCCTGTGCAGTAGCCTTACGCCAGCATCCTGATGTAAATAGTAGCTGGATGGGAGATTTTATCCGCCAAAATCATCATGTTCATATTGGCTCAGCCCTGGCGCTGCCTGATGGGTTGATAGTACCTGTAATAAAATTTGCAGACCAGAAAACATTATCTCAAATAGCTGCCGATGCAAAATCATTGTATGCAAAAGCAAAAGATAAAAAATTACAACCACCAGAATTTACAGGGAACACTTTCACCATTTCAAACCTGGGCATGATGGATATTGATGAATTTACCGCCATCATTAACCCACCCGATAGCGCAATTCTTGCGGTAGGGCGTATAAAAGAAGTAGTAGTGAAAAAAGCAGGAGGCTTTGATGTTACCAATGTAATGAAACTAACCCTTAGTTGCGATCACAGAAGTGTAGATGGTGCTGTAGGGGCTTCATTTTTACAAACATTAAAAAAGTACATGGAAAACCCGGTAATGATGCTGGTGTAAAAAGTAAATAGATTATTTAAAATTTTATAAAAGGTTCTAAAGAGTGGTCCAAACTTTTTAGAACCTTTTTCTTTTTATGGTGGGATGATTAATTTATATTTTCAAAAAATTTTGAAAATTCAGAAATAAAATTTATTTTTACTGCATGAAACTAACCGAAGCAAAAGAACAGTTTATCAATAGTTGGGGAGCCTTTGGCACCCAGTGGGGTATTAACCGTACCATGGCACAAATTCACGCCTTACTGCTGGTAAGTACCCAACCTCTTACGCAGGATGACATAATGGAGTACCTCAATATTAGCCGGGGCAATGTAAACATGAACATTAGGGGCCTGGTAGATTGGGGCCTGGTAGAAAGAGTAATTATTTCGGGAGAACGCAAAGACCATTTTGCCGCTGAAAAAGATATTTGGAAAGTAGCTACTCAAATAATTAAAGAAAGAAAAAAAAGAGAATTAGACCCCATGATTAAGCTATTAGGCCAGTTAGAAAATATTGATGCTGATAAAAAAGACAAAGAAGCCAAACAGTTTTTAGAAGTCATTAGTGGAATTAAACGCACCGGTAACCAGGCAGATAAAATTTTAGATCTAATGATAAAAGCAGAAGAAAACTGGTTTACCAGTAGTATCTTAAAGATGTTTAAATAAAAATATTTTATACACCGGGGCAACCCGGTTTTATTAGAGAAATAATTTTCATTAATTTCTGAAAAAATAAAATAATTGATTATGAAAAATTTTAAATTTTTTGACACCTGGATGAGCATTATATTAATAACAGTTTTTTTAATAGCATCTGTCATCAATATGGATGAAACCTTTATCTATGGCTACTTTGTAGTAGGAGGCTGGCAAATTATAAGTATGGTAATACATGCTATAAACGGATGGTTTACTGCAAAAGGGAGCATACGCATACTTTATCACTGGGTGGTAGCAATAGTGATAGCCCTAACAATATTAGGACTGTTAGTATATCCGATTTTATACCTAATGTTATTTATTTTGCTTTTTGCAGCGCCTATTATGGCCATTGTATATACTACCATTTGTTATGATGAAACATATCGCAAAATGGTTAGGCCATTAGATTTAATAAAATAAAAATAAAAACATGAAAGTAGTCATAGCAGGGGGTACCGGTTTTGTTGGAAAATATGTTGCAGAAAAATTTAAGAAAGATGGCTTTGAGGTATCTATAATTTCGAGGCAGCAAAACCATATTAACTGGACAAATAAAAAGGCCATTGCCACAGCACTGGAGGGTGCTTACCTCCTCATCAACCTGGCAGGAAAATCGGTAGATTGCAGGTATAATCAAAAAAATAAAAATGAAATTTTAGAGTCAAGAGTAAATACTACAGCTATACTTGGCAATGCCATTTTGCAATGCCATCAGCCACCAATGCTTTGGATAAATGCAAGCACAGCTACCATTTACCGACATGCAGAAGACAGGCCAATGACAGAAACCAATGGAGAGATTGGAACTGGTTTTTCGGTAAATGTGGCAACTAAATGGGAGCAGGCTTTTTTTAGCTACCACCTTAAAAATACCAGGCAGGTGGCATTGCGCCTGGCAATCATCTTGGGTAAAGATGGAGGCGTAGTAAAGCCTTATGCTAATTTGGTTAAGTATGGGTTAGGAGGCGTGCAGGGTAATGGCTTACAAATGTTTAGTTGGATTCATATTGAAGATGTGTACCGCATATTTTTATTTTTGGCAACACATGAAAACCTCACAGGCGTATTTAATGCTGCTGCTCCTAACCCCGTTAGCAATTACACTTTAATGGCAACACTTAGAAAACTGTTGCATATTCCATTTGGGTTACCATCACCAAAATGGATGTTGAAAATAGGCGCTGCCCTTATTAAAACAGAAACCGAATTGGTTTTAAAAAGCAGGTGGGTGCTGCCGGAACGACTGTTGCACGAGAATTTTGAATTTACATTTAATACAATTGATAAAGCTTTACAAGATGTGCTATAATCAACATAATATATCAAGTAATCTTACAGTTAGTATTTTTGTACTATTATGATTCATTCATCAATCATATTATTTGATGGGGTATGTATCCTTTGCAATAGCTCTGTACAGTATATCATCAGGCACGACCCCAAGGCTGTTTTTTCATTTGCTACATTGCAAAGTGATACCGGGCAATTGCTATTGCAAAAATTTAATTTACCGCAGCAGCATCTTAACTCAATAATATTGATACAAGATGATACAGCTTACCAAAAATCAACAGCAGTTTTAAAAATAGCCAGGCAATTATCAGGCGCCGTTAAAATATTCTATGGCTTTATCATAGTGCCGGCCTTTATTCGTGATGCAGTATATACTTTTATTGCACGCAACCGCTATAAATGGTTTGGCCAAAAAAATGAGTGCATGATTCCGGGCCCTGCTCTGCAAAAAAGATTTTTAAAATAAAGAATATGCCATCAAAAAAAACTTTGGTATTAGGCGCTTCAGCAAACCCCGCCAGGTATAGCTATTTAGCCATTAATAAATTACGTGATCATCATCATGAGGTAGTAGCTATTGGTAAAAAAACAGCCATTGTAAGTGATGTGACCATTGCTACTACACAAATTGCAGCAAAAGGTATTGATACCGTTACCCTTTATCTCAATCCTGGCAACCAGGTACCTTATTATTCTTACATATTATCGCTTCATCCCAGGCGCATCATCTTTAACCCCGGTACCGAAAATCCGGAATTGCAAAAGCTGGCATTACAAAATAATATTATTGTACAAGAAGCCTGCACACTCGTTTTGCTGAGTACAAACCAATATTAGTAGTAATATTTCTACAAATAAATAATTATCTCCAAAAAAAAATTATAACACATACTAAGCAATAAAATATTGCGTTTCATAAGCTGAGTTATATCCAAGAATCTCATTTATAAAAACCAATGTAATATGAAATTGCTTAGCAAACCTATGCTCCTGTTATTGTTTTGCCTATCATCAGCAGCAGTATTTTCGCAAAAGATAGATACCAGGCAAAAATTATTTGCATCCCTTCCTGAAACTATGAAGGTGAGTGACGCTTCTCTTATCAAAGCTTTTTCATTTTTTCCGGGACAAAAAGTATCCATTGCACTTTCTAACAGCCTTGTATTTAATGGCGAAGTAATTAGTAATGAAGTAAAATATAGCAACCTGCAAAATATCATTATCCGTTCGCAACAACTCAACAATGCCTTGCTTAGTATTTCTAAAATGATCAATGCCGATAAATCTATTACTTATACCGGACGCATCATTAGCAACAATGCATTTGACGGGTATGTAATCAAGCGAAATATTGCCGGGCAATACAATATGCAAAAAGTAGAAACCGGGAAAATTTTTCAGGATTGCAGCTATTAATACCTGCATCAATAAGAACAGCAATAAAAAACCAATATCCAATATTTAATTATTTACCGCCCTTACACGGTAACAAAATTCAATACAATGAAAAACTTTACTACACTCACCCTGCTATTTATTTTGCTGCTATTCTCAGCAGCAGCCAATAGTCAGTCTGGCCCCAAGCTTAACAGCCTGCCTTCAGCAAGCGCTACAATATATTTAGATTTTGACGGGCAAACTGTTACCTCTGCAGGTTGGAATGGAGGCAATACATTTACCGTAGGCGCCAGTAATTTAACCGACGCACAAATCACCGAAATTTTTGAAAGAGTATCAGAAGATTACCGCCCATTTAATGTAAACATCACTACCGACGAAGCAAAATTTATTGCAGCCCCATTAGCACAGCGGGTAAGAATAATTGTAACTGCCAGCAGTAGCTGGTATGCTGCAGGCGTTGGTGGTATATCATACATCGGCTCATTTACCTGGGGCGATGATACTCCCGGCTTTGTATTTGCCGACAGGCTTAGCTACAATACTAAATATGTAGCCGAGTGTTGCTCACACGAAGCAGGCCACACCGTGGGTTTATCTCACCAATCTACTTACGATAGCAATTGCAACTTAGTACAAACTTACAACCCCGGCACCGGTACAGGCCAAATAGGCTGGGCTCCGGTAATGGGAAATAGCTATGGACAAAATATGACAGGATGGATTGACGGGCCTACTCCTTATGGATGCTCTGCCACACAAGATAATCTTACCATCATTACTTCACAAAACGGTTTTACTTACCGGCCAGATGATTATTCAGATGCCGTAGATGCCAGCGCATATTCTTTAGGCACCGGCTCGTTTAATGTATCAGGTATCATCACTACCAGCTCAGATAAAGATGCATTTAAATTTGTAAATACCGCCAGCGGCAATATTCATATTGAAGCCACACCTTTTGGTTTAGATGCTAATAATGCAGGAGCAAATCTTGATGTACAAATGAGTTTGTATGACGGTAATAAAAATCTTATTAGAACCTATAATCCGGATAATGTAATGAATGTAGTAGTAGATACGGTATTAAGTGCAGGCACTTTTTACCTGGTAGTATCTGGCGCCGGCAATGCAAATGTAGGCAACTACGGAAGCCTTGGCTCTTATACTTTATCTGCCTTAAAAGGCCTCTTGCCCATTCACGATATTTCATTAACAGGCTCCGCTACCGATGCCAAACATTCATTCAACTGGAAAATAATTGCAGACGAGCCAATACAATCGCAAATACTCGAAGTATCTAATACCGGCGGTACTTTCAAAACATTATCAGCTATCAATAGTGCTACTAACTATTACAGCTATACGCCAAATCAAAGCGGCACATTGTATTACAGGCTTAAAGTTACTTCCATCATCGGGCAGGTAATGTACTCCAATATTTTAGCATTAAAAGATGAGGGCAATCAAATAAAGCCATACAGCGTATCTACTTTTGTAACAAGCGATGTTACGGTAAATGCAGCCAACAATTATCAATACATTATTAATGATATGAATGGCCGAGTGCTTGCCAAAGGCATCGGTATAAAAGGTACAAATAAAATAAATATTCAAAATCAGCCAACCGGCATGTATGTGATTCAATTATTCAACAACAATGCAAAACAAACAGAACGAATTATAAAACAGTAAGGTAGATTCATGTGTAAGTTAGGGGTCAGTGTTAGGGACTGGCCCCTTTTTTATTGCAAATATTTTTTGTGGGCTATCGGCATTTGTATTTCTATCAGCATCAGCAGCGGCTATTCACTCCAATCTTTTTTATTTTGCTCATGCAAAATAAAAAAGGATTTCCGTTTCTATCCGCCATCCCTTCAGCATCCATACTTCCATTAGCCGGCAATATTCATACTTCTCCACATTTCCACATTTTGCCATAGTTTAGGCTATTCATGGCTCATTCAGCATTTTTTTTATCCGTACATTTAGAAAACCGCTTTTTTATGTTATGGAGAAAATTTAATGGCGATACCATTCGCCTGCCCATTAAAGAGGCTGTAGCCAATGCCATACAGAGAGAAACTGCTGCAGGCTTTAAGCTAAAAGTATGTATTGGTACCGATAGCCAGGTAAAAGGAAAAGATACAGAATTTGCAACCGTAATAGTTTTTTTGCGTGAAGGGCATGGAGGCTTTATGTTTATACACAACGAAAAAACTCAGTTAAAGTACAGCATCAAAGAGCGGATGCTGGTAGAAGTTGCCAAAAGCATTGAGATTGCTTATGAGCTATGCAATTTATTTACTCAATATGATGTAGATATGGAAGTGCATGCAGATATAAATACCAATCCATCTTTCAAAAGCAATGAAGCCCTCAGGGAGGCAATGGGCTATATTTTAGGAATGGGCTTTGCCTTTAAAGCCAAGCCGGAAGCCTTTGCCAGCAGCAGTTGTGCAAATAAGGCAGTCAATTAATAAATAATCGGCGATACTTATATCTTCTACATTTTGCAGAGAGTAATTCACCCAACTCTTCTAATGATAATACTGCCCCTTAGGAATTTTAAAAATGCGCCCTCTTTGAAAATCTGTAAATGTTTTATTTTCTGTAGGGTGGGCTGATATCCAGTTTTGATAAGCTACCAGGCTGATAGTAGGCTCAAAAAGCCACTCATTATAAGCATCAAACATTCCTTCTTTTAAAAGTTGTTGCTGTAATTCAAATAATTTAAAAGGGTATTTGTTTTGTTGGGTATGATACCAGTCTAAAATAAAGCGTGTACGTATCATCGTTAGAGATTCTGTATTGATGCCCATAGACGCAATGGAGCCTACATGGTTCATGCTTTGTAAATAGTTGTTTACAAAAACATTTTTATCCTTATTGTTTACCAGCAGGTCGGCATTGGTAAATAATTTTTTATATCCATCCAGCAATAGTTGTTTTATTTCTGGGGCCTTATTGCTCATAGGTTCTATATTAATAAATATTTCGGCATACAAAAGGGCCCACCCATTGTTGTTGGTAGTAAAATAATATTTAGCAG
This sequence comes from Bacteroidota bacterium, assembly GCA_018268135.1. Lineage (GTDB taxonomy): Bacteria > Bacteroidota > Bacteroidia > Chitinophagales > Chitinophagaceae > Ferruginibacter. The sequence goes on along the minus strand of JAFDXD010000017.1, from coordinate 3,168 downwards.
CATTGTAATAATTTTTACTATAAGAAGGGTCTGTTTCAATTCCTTTTTCCCATTGTTTTATAGCTTCATTATTATTTTGCTGTGCTGCCAATAGCTCGCCCAGATCATTATATAGCGGTCCGCTATCTGCAAATTTTTTTATTCCTTTTCGGTACACTTTTTCAGCTTCTTTAGGCTGGCCCAGGTGCTGGTAAATATTGGCGGCTATCTGAAAAACCTGGTCATCCGCATCTTCCTTGTCTAGCGCAGGTTTTATAGCCGCACTGGCTTTATCATTATCATTTTGAAAATAATAACTAAGCGCCAGATTTTTGGCTACCGTAGTATTTTGTGGGTCTTGCTGTTGCGCACGATTTAGTACCAGTATGGCATTGGCATAATCTCCCTGGCGCAAAAATGTGTTAGCCGTTTCTATAAGCTCCCCGGTGGTTTGAGATTGTGCATTGGCGCTTGCAATGCCCAAAGAAATGAGTAAAAAAAGAATTGATTTTTTCATTATTGTAAAGATAAAAAAAGAGGCTTGATAATGAGCCTCTTCAATTTTTTGATATGTTAATATCGATCATCTATTAAATGGGTGAGTAATCCATCTCTTAGTTTGGGCTCAAACCAGGTACTTTTAGGCGGCATTACTTCTCCACTATCTGCTACATCAAATAATTGCTGTATGCTCACCGGGTAAAGGCTTATGGCTAATGTCATTTCTCCGCTATCTACTCTTTTTTCCAATTCTTGCAGCCCTCGTATGCCCCCCACAAAATCTATCCTGCTATCAGTACGCTGGTCTTTTATACCCAGAATAGGCTCCAAAATATTTTTCTGTAAAATGCTAATGTCTAACCCTTCTACGGCACCATAGGTAAAGCTTCCTTCTTTTGCTACAAGCTTATACCATTGTTTATTAAGGTACACACCAAAATGATGCAATGCTTCGGGGCGGTAGGTGCTGCTCTTTTTTTCTATTGAAAAATCATTTTGCAATTTTTCTAAAAAAGTTTTTTCATCCAGCCCATTCAAATCTTTTACCAGCCTGTTATAATCCATTATGTGCAACTGGTCTGCCGCAAATAAGGTGGTTAAAAAATAATCAGATTCGGCAGTAGCGCTTTCTCCCAATGCTGCCCTTACTTTAGCAGCAGAAGCCGCCCGGTGGTGGCCATCGGCAATGTATGTACACGGTACCAGCGTTTTAAAAAGCTCTGTTATTTTATTTATTACATCATCATCATTTACTATCCAAATACTATGTTGAATAGCATCATCAGCCACAAAATCGTATTGACAATTTTTTTCTGCTACCCATTTATTAATAAGAGCATCTATTGCCTCCACATTTTTATAAGCCAAAAATACATTCCCGGTTTGTGCCCCGGTAGTTTTGATATGGTTTATTCTGTCTAACTCTTTTTCGGGCCGGGTAAATTCATGTTTTTTTATAAGGCCATTTTCATAATCATTTACTGAGCTTGCACATACCAGCCCTACCTGGCTCCTGCCATTCATGGTAAGGCGGTAAATATAATAGCAGGGTTTGCTTTCTCTAAATAAAATATTTCTGCTAATAAATGCAGATAAATTTTCTTTTGCTTTGTCATACACAGCCTGTGAGTGGGTATCTATATCCTCCGGGAGGTCTATCTCACTTTTGGTGATATGTAAAAAAGTATTGGGGTTACCTTGTGCTGCTATTTTTGCTTCTTTGCTGCTGAGTACATCATAAGGTGGCGCTGCTACTGCTTTTGCATGTTGGGCTTCGGGCCTGAGAGCTGTAAATGCTGAGATGTTTATCATGTTGCTATTATGGCTATTTAGTTAGTTGTTTTTTTTCTGATTGAATAAATTTATTCCACTCCTCTTGTTTTGTGGTATTTAGGCTATGCTCTGTTTCTATGTCGTACCTGTCTTCTAAAGCTTTATATTTTTGTATGCTTTGCCTGAAAATATTTTTTATTTGTGAAGAATAATCATTTTTATGCAGAGCTGCATTTTTAATCAGGTTTATTATTTCTAGCTGGCATAGTGTTGCAATATCAAAATGCCCCTGTTCATGTATTAATAATGCATCCGAAATGTTATCTTTTTTCTTCCATGATTTATCCCTGTTGAATTGAAGCGTTACTTCCAGATCATTAATGATGGCTTTATCTTCATTAAAATGTACAGCGTTATATCTATAATTAATGTTCCAGGCGGTATTAGCAAAATAAGGAGAAGCTGCATCTGGCGTACCGGCAAAATCGCTCCATTGCAATGGCCTGTTATTTATACTATCTCCAATTTTTATGGACTGAGCCGGGGCATTTGCCTGGCTTAGTAATAACAATACTATAATACTAATAAATGTTTTCATACCTATAAGCGCTTTATTTATTCATTTGCGCAAAACTCTTCATGGCATCTACCAATACCTGTACACTGCTTATTGGCAGGGCATTGTACAATGATGCCCTAAACCCTCCTACACTTCTATGCCCTTTTATAGCTGCAATATTAAATGATTTAGTGTGTTTTAAAAATGCTTCTTCAAGCGTAGGATCTTTCATTACAAAACATACATTCATATTGCTTCTATCTTCTTTTGCAGCAGTGCCAACAAAAAAATCGTTTTCATCTATTTCTTTATACAACAATGCAGCTTTGGCCCGGTTTAATTTTTCGAGGGCAGCCACACCACCCTGGGCCTTTACCCACCTAAGTGTAAGCATGCAAACATATACTGCAAATACTGGAGGTGTATTGAGCATACTCTCTTCAGCAATATGATTGCGATAATCCATCATGGTAGGCAGGGCACGCTTTATTTTTCCTAAAATATTTTCATTTACCACTACAATGTTTACACCTGCTGCGCCCATATTTTTTTGGGCACCTGCATATATCAAATCAAATTTATTAAAATCCAAAACCCGGCTTAGTATGTCGCTGCTCATATCGGCCACAAGCGAATTGCTGGTAGCAGGTATATGATGCCATTGAGTACCATAAATTGTATTGTTGGTAGTAATGTGCAAATATTTTGCATCGTTGGGCACGGCAAAATCTTTAGGCAGGTATGAATAATTTTTATCTTTAGAAGAGCACACAATTTCTACTTTTCCAAAAAGCTTTGCTTCTTTGATAGCCTTGGCGCCAAACACGCCTGTATCGGTATAGGCGGCGCATTCTTTT
>JAFDXD010000016.1 GCA_018268135.1 Bacteroidota bacterium | reverse complement strand
GCGCATATATGCAGCCATGCAAACTAGCGTAGGCGTATCTGTGCCTGGGTTAGCAAACTAATAAAGCCATGCTAATAATTGAACATTTGCAATCCTAAATCCGGACACAGTCCGGCAGAATTAATAGGCACAGGTGATCTTGCAGAACAGCTGCGGCAGTGGAGATATTGACTTAACAAAAGGTAATATGGAAAAGAACCGCAATGTCCCTTAGCCTATGCTGCAAAAAGCTAAATAAGGAGACATTGCGGAAAATAAACTGTACAGGTGAGATTATCCTTTTCTTTCACTGAAAGAAAAAGATAACAGAACAAGTTCACAACGCTGATGCCATGAAAAACAAATGCTGGCAACAAAAAAAATTATACCAAATCTTTCAACTTTTCTACTACTGCATCTACTTCTTCTTTGGTATTGTATTTACTAAAACTAAAGCGTACCGTTATTTGGTTGGGATTATTATTGATGGCACGAATTACATGGCTACCCTGCTCTGCACCCGAAGTACAAGCGCTTCCGCCACTGGCACAGATATTATTTATATCAAGGTTAAAAAGTATCATCTCCGATTTTTCCGTTTTAGGAAAACTTACACTTAGCAATGTGTAAAGGCTATTGCCCAAAGTATCGCCATTAAACCCTACACCGGGTATATGTTTTTTTAACTGCTCATGCATGTAATACTTAAGGGTGCCTACATAGGCACTATCAGATTCATGATTTTTTGTAGCTAACTCCAATGCTTTTGCAAAGCCTACAATGCCATAAATATTTTCGGTGCCTGCACGCATATTACGCTCTTGCCCACCACCATGTACCAGGGGTTTTATTCGCACATTTTCATTTATGTACAATAGCCCTACCCCTTTTGGCCCATGAAACTTGTGTGCAGCGCCGGTTACAAAATGTACCGGAGTATTGCGAAGATCGAAAGGAAAATGGCCAACTGTTTGTACCGTATCGCTATGAAAAATGGCGCTGTACAATTTACATAATTCGCCCACAGCATTTATATCAAGAATATTTCCGATTTCATTATTACCATGCATTAATGAAACCAGGGTTTTTTCTTCAGAAGATGCCAATAATTCTTCAAGGTCGTCCATATCAATATGCCCGTCGGGCAATACTTTTACATAACTCACTTTTACCAAATCTAAATTATTGAGATGCTCTACTAAATGAGTTACTGCATGATGCTCAATAGGCGAAGTAATAATATGCCTGCATCCCAGGTCTCGTACAGATGCACTGATAGCTGTATTATCGCTTTCGGTACCACCACTGGTAAAAAATATTTCGGCAGGGTGAGCATTTAATAACTTAGCTACCGACTTGCGGGCCGTTTCTATTGCTATCTTGGTTTCTCTGCCATACGAATAGATAGAAGAAGGGTTTCCAAATTTTTCGGTAAAATAAGGCATCATTGCTTCCAGCACTTCTTTATCTAAAGCTGTGGTAGCTGCATTGTCAAAATATATCCGGTTCATTTTTATTATTTCTAGTGGGCAAAAGAGGTTATTAATATTACATCGCTTCCTGGATATCTTTCATAAGACGGGTGGCAATATTATTGGCCGTAGTTTCAAAATTGCTTTCAGAATAAATGCGAATGATGGGCTCTGTATTGCTTGTACGCAAATGCACCCAATCATTTTCAAATTCTATCTTAAGCCCGTCATCTGTATTGATGGGCTGATTTTTATATTTTGTTTTTATTTTTTCAAATACGGTTTTTACATCTACTCCATTTTCTAATGTTATTTTATTTTTACTGATAAAATAATCGGGGTAAGTATTGCGTAATTGCTTAATGCTTTTTTGGCTTTTGGCAAGATGGGTTAAAAATAAAGCAATGCCAATCATTGCATCTCTTCCATAATGCAGGTCGGGCACAATGATGCCTCCGTTTCCTTCACCTCCAATTACAGCATTTACTTCCTTCATTTTATTTACCACATTTACCTCTCCTACTGCGCTTGCAAAATATTGGCCACCATGCTTAATAGTGATGTCTTTTAATGCTTTGGTAGATGACATGTTGCTTACCGTATTGCCTTTTACTTTACTTAAAATATAATCTGCCACAGCTACCAATGTATATTCTTCGCCAAACATACTGCCATCTTCGCATACAAAGCAAAGCCTGTCCACATCGGGGTCTACCGCTATGCCAAGGGTAGCATTTTGCAGCACTACTTCCCTGCTTAGGCCTACCAGGTTTTCGGGCAATGGCTCAGGGTTATGAGCAAAGTTTCCGGTAATGTCGCCATTCAATACTACAATATCTTTTACCCCCAATGCTTTTAAAAGTGGTGGCAATGCCAATGCCCCGGTGCTGTTAACTACATCTATTACAATTTTAAAATTAGCAGCAGTAATGGCTTTTGTATCTACCAGTTTATATTTTAAAATAGCGGCTATATGATTATCAATGCTGGTAGTATCTGTCTCATATTTTCCTAAATTTAAAACATTGGCAAAGTCAAATGCTTCGTTCTGGGCAAGTTGTAATATTTGTTGCCCGTCCTGGCTGCTAATAAATTCGCCTTTATTGTTTAATAATTTTAGCGCATTCCATTCTTTAGGATTGTGGCTGGCGGTAAGTATAATGCCACCATCTGCTTTTAACTGCACAACCGCCATTTCTACTGTGGGGGTAGTGCTCAGGTCGGTATCAATTACATCAATACCCAACCCTACAAGGGTGGCAGTTACTATATTTTTTACCATCAGGCCGCTTATGCGCCCATCTCTTCCAATTACAACTTTTTTGGGTTTCTTTTCTTTTTTTGACTGCTGAAGAAGCCAGGTGCCGTAAGCTGCCGAAAACTTAACAATATCAACAGGGGTAAGGTTATCATTTGTGCCTCCGCCAATGGTTCCTCTAATTCCGGAAATGCTTTTTATCAATGCCATCAGTTACAAATTTTTAAGGATTGCAAATATACAAAATAAGCATGGGCAAAATTTAAAATTAGCCAGTATTGAAATGTTAACCGCATATAAAATATCAAAATACGGCATCAACTATTAACTTTGAAAAATGCAACAGCCGTGGTTTAAGGACTGGTTCAATTCAAAATACTATCACCAGCTATATTTTAACAGAGATGCCAAAGAAGCTGCAGCTTTTATAGCAAGGCTTATTGATTATTTGAAGCCGCCGGTGGGCTGCAAAATGTTAGATATTGCCTGTGGCAAAGGCAGGCACTCCCGGCAATTAGCTGCCCTGGAGTTTGATGTAACGGGTATTGACCTAAGTGAGCAGAGCATAGAGGAGGCTTTGCAATTTGAGAGCGATAACCTCCATTTTTTTCAGCATGATATGCGATTGCCTTTTTGGATAAATTACTTTGATTATACTTTTAATTTTTTTACAAGTTTTGGTTATTTTAAAACACAGCGTGAGCATGATGATGCCATACGAACCATTGCTGCATCTCTGAAGCCCGGCGGCATATTTGTAATGGACTACCTGAATGTACACTATGCAGAAAATAAAACCATTCATCATTCTGAAAAAGAAATAGACGGCATCCGGTTTATCATTACCAAATGGTATGATGAAGATTTTTTTTATAAAAAAATAATGATTGAAGATGAGGCTCTGCAGGAACCTTTGATTTATACAGAGAAAGTTGCCAAATTTACCCTTGGCAATTTTACTGAAATGTTTGCCTATCAGGGAATGCAGATACAGGAAATATTTGGCAATTATGAGTTTGCCGGATATGATTTGTATCAATCGCCGAGGTTGATAATGATGGCAAAAAAAACCAGGTAAGTTTTATTCTTTATTGACGCTGCCTCCGCTGCTGGTATTAATTTTTACATTGCCACCTCCCCCTTTGTAATGTATGCTGCCGCCGCTACTGGCATTGGCTGTAAGGCTTACACTACTTTGTACTCTTGCATCTGCTCCGCTACTGACAGTGGCAGTGGTATTTTCTGTCAATAATTCCAGAGCATTAATGGTAGCGCCACTTGAAGACTCGGCATTAAAATTTTTAGTACGGCCTTTAACGCTAATTTCTCCGGCGCTGCTTGTGTTGGCAGTGATGGTGGGGGCATCTACATAGCTGCTGATGGTGGCTCCGCTGCTGGCTTCAAGGTTTATTTCACTGCTGTTTTTTAGCGTATCTTTTACTGTAACATCTGAGCCGGAAGAGGCACTAATACTATTGATGCCGGGTGCTGTAATGTAAACTTTCAGATGCGCATCCTGCACATTGCTTACATTTAATTTGATACGCAATTCTCCATTGTCGGCTTCGGTAATAATTTTTTTAATGATGTTATCGTCTGCTTCTACAGTTACATTAATGGCATCGCCTTTTTTTATTTCTACTTCAAAACCCGAGCTTGTAATTACTTTGGTAAATGCGCCTGTATTGCGCTGCTCAGTAACTATATTACCACTGCCGGTAATATGGCTACAAGAAGATACTAACAGTGTAGTGAATAAAAGGAAGATAAAATTTTTCATGTTGCTTGATTTTTTTTGCCGGTACAGGCTATAGCTTTTAATTTTTTGCCTTGCAGCGTTTATGCCCTGTAGTAAGCAGGGTATAAAAATTAAAACTCTATGCCTATTCCTTGCATTATTTTTTTTGCTACTATACTTTATGCAAAGATTTAAAATAAAAATGATATTAGCTCATTTATTAACCGGATAGTTGGGGGTATTGTTAAAAAAATGTAATGCCTGAAAATAAAAACCTGCTTTTATTTAAATTTTTTAATGGAAGAAAACCTGGATTGCTACCGTTAAGAAAAGATAAAGTTATACATGCTGATAGCGCCATACCGCCGGGCTAATAGCCCCGACAGGAGTGGATACCCCGGTGAGGTATTGTGCGCCGGCTTGTGCCGGAGTAGCAACGGATGGCGGGACCAAAGCTGAGCAAAGACAGTATGCCGGGCTTCAAAATTGGTAATTTATATGTGGTGAGAAAATAATATTTTACTTTTGCCCCCATTATGACAGAAAAGATACTGATACTTGATTTTGGCTCTCAATATACGCAACTGATAGCCCGTGTGGTGAGAGAGGCTAATGTGTATTGCGAAATTATACCATTTCAAAAGGAGATACCGTATGATGCAAAGTTAAAAGCTGTGATACTTTCGGGCTCGCCGTTTTCGGTAAATGAGGAGGGCGCACCCATGGTAGATATTAAAGCTATTGCTGATAAAGTGCCTGTATTGGGTGTGTGCTATGGGGCTCAGCTTACTGCCAAAATATTTGCTGGCATTGTAGATAAAAGCCACAAGCGTGAATATGGCCGTGCTAATTTTACCATTACAAAAAAGGATGAAATATTTGAAAATGTACAAAGTTCATCGCAGGTATGGATGAGCCATAGCGATACGGTAAAAAAATTGCCTGATGGATTTGAATTGCTTGGCACTACGGAGAGTATTCCGGTGGCGGCATTTAAGGGCACTGGCATAGCAGCGCACCCGATATATGGGCTTCAGTTTCACCCTGAGGTGTACCACTCTGCCGAGGGTAAAAAAATTATTTTAAATTTTTTGACAAGGATATGCGGATGCAAACAGGATTGGACTTCGGCACATTTTATTACAGATACTGTAGCGGCATTGAAAGAAAAACTGGGCGATAGCAAAGTGGTGATGGGGCTTAGCGGTGGCGTAGATAGTACGGTGGCTGCCACATTGATTCATAAAGCTATTGGCAAAAATCTTTATGGAATATTTGTAGATAATGGTGTGCTTCGCAAAAATGAATTTGCTGAAGTGCTTGATATTTATAAGCAGCTTGGGCTAAATGTAAAAGGCGTAGATGCCCGTGAGCATTTTTATGCAAAGCTTGCCGGTAAAGTATTGCCGGAAGATAAGCGCAAGGCAATAGGCAGTGGGTTTATTGAAATATTTGACAGGGAAGCGCATGAAATACCGGGTATTGATTATTTAGGCCAGGGTACTATTTACCCTGATGTAATAGAATCTGCTGCAGTGCATGGGCCATCGGTTACTATCAAATCGCACCATAATGTAGGCGGGCTGCCCGAAACGATGAAACTGAAATTAGTAGAGCCACTGCGCTCATTGTTTAAAGATGAAGTACGCAAAATAGGCGCTGAGCTTGGCATACCATCGCAAATGCTCAACAGGCACCCTTTTCCGGGGCCGGGCCTTGGCATTAGAATTTTAGGGGAAATTACAGCAGAAAAGGTACGGTTATTGCAGGATGCAGATGCAATATTTACGGAGTGTCTTAAAAAATTTGAATTGTATGATAAAGTGTGGCAGGCTGGTACTATATTGTTGCCTGTAAAAAGTGTGGGTGTAATGGGAGATGAAAGAACCTATGAATTTACCGTAGCTTTAAGGGCTGTAACTTCGGTAGATGGCATGACGGCAGACTGGGCTCATTTACCTTATGATTTTTTAGCTCATGTAAGCAATGAAATTATAAATAATGTAAGAGGAATAAACCGGGTGGTGTATGATATTAGCAGCAAACCACCTGCAACTATAGAATGGGAATAAAGTATAAAAATATTATGATTAAAAAAATATCCGTTTTTATTGTATTACTTGCCGGGCTTTTGAATGCTCAACAAAGTTTTGCTCAATCAAACCCTGCTGAATTTAAAACGTATCATGTGGCCATTTTTGCTCCACTCTATCTTGATTCAGTATTTACAAATGGAAATTACAACTATGGAAAAAATTTTCCGAGGTTTACTTACCAGGGTCTCGATTTTGTACAAGGTGCTCAAGTAGCTTTGGACAGTATGCCACTTTACAGGGCAAACATTAAAGCCAGTATTTATGATACAAAATCGTACAACCAGCCCATCAATACTTTAATTAGCAATAAATCGCTTGATAGCACCGATCTTATAATTGGCTCTGTAAGAGATGAAGATTTTACTGAGCTGGCGCATTTTGCCAAAGAAAAAAATATACCATTTATATCTGCCACCTACCCTAATGATGCCGGCATTACTCAGGATCCTTTTTTAGTGATTGTAAACTCTACGCTTAAAGCACATTGCGAAGCTATTTACAGTTATATTTTGCAAAACCATGGTACTGATAAAATATACCTGGTACGCAAGCCCGGAAGCCAGGAAGACAGAGTGGCCGGTTATTTCAAACACATTAATGCGCCTGACGGCAGGGCCTTACTCAATATAGAGACAATTGATATTAATGATGATTTTGGCCTGATAAAAAATAAATTAGATAGTAATAGAAACTCAATTATTATTGGCGCAAGCCTTAATGAAGGCTTTGCTTCAAAACTAGCATCTACTTGTGCTTCATTAAACAAAAATTATCATATTACACTTATCGGTATGCCCAACTGGGATGGATTTGCTTTTATGAATAAGAAGACGTATAAAGATTACCCTGTTTATTATACTACTCCTTATTTTAATTACAAAAACGATAATCAAAGTAAAATGCTTCAATCTTTTTATAGAAGCAATTACAATGGCTCGCCATCTGATATGGCTTATAAAGGCTTTGAGACTATTTATATTTTTTGCAGGCTGCTTACCAAATACCCTACAGATTTTATGAACCACTTAAATGATTATTCTTACAAAGTATTTAGCGAATATAATTTTAAGCCGGTATATCATAATGTTCAATCCGGCATGCCTGATTATTTTGAAAACAAACATTTGTATTTTATCAAATCAGAAAATGGGGTTTTTTCGAGAGCCTGGTAGCTGAGGGTATGTATTACCTGATTATGCTAAGTTATAAGGCTGTGCAATACCAAAGGCGGCATTGCTGTTAGCATCATTTAGATAAAATAATATGATGGCTGCGGCCAGGATAAAAATTAAAATGCCCCAAATCCACCACCTGTTGGTTGGGCTTATTTCATCTTTTAAAAGCTCTGTCATCTTGCCGGTAGTGGTTTGTGTATCGCCTACAAGCATTTGATGCGAATCGTTTGGATGTATAACTCTTTGTGCAAAAACATCAGGGGCAAATGCTTTCGGAAAATCGGATTGTTCAAATTGTAATGTGCCGGAGCTGTCTTTATGAAATCTTCCTGCAGCTTCCAGCAAAATCTTTTCGCCGGGATGCAGATATTTTATTTTTCTACAAAACTCTTTTAATGCCAGCAAAGCTTCGTCTTTGTTGATATTTTTTTTATATGCAATATAATTTACAAAATCGGTGACAGGCACCTCTTCGGCTGAGTATAAAATTTTTGCAGCAGGAGCCTCTATTTTCATATTTCCAAAATCAGCAGAAGCATTACCCTCAGTGAGGCAAAGAGCGCCTACAGAAGGCAAAGGGCAATTTTTATTTTTAAATAAGTAAGAAACAATGATATCCTGCATTTTGATTTCTATTAAAAATGTATCAATATACCGCCGAGTACATTAAAGCCATATACCTGGTAATTGTGCCAGCGCTGGTATTTATTATTAAAGATATTGTTTACATCCATCCATACACTAAATTGTTTGTTTATTTGATACTCTGCTCCTGCACTTAAATCGGAGCCACCCGTAAAGGCATAGCTGCTGTTATTTTTTTGTAGGGCATTGCCTCCTGCAAATAAATAAAAATCGCCTTTAATCAACAATTTTTTTAAAGCCCAATATCTCAAAGAGCTTGTAAACTCCATTGGCACAGTGTTCCAGGCCTTGCTATTATCGGCAAGCCCGGTATAGCCATTAAAGGTAAGCCCGGCAGTAAGTGTAAATTTATCCTGGTTGATATAACTAATATCACCATGAATACGAAAGTCTTTCATTTTACTTTCGTTGCTGATTAAAAACATTTTATTGTCGGTAGCAGTGTCATTTACAAAGAGAGCAAAATCGTTGTAGCGGATAATACTTGCCTTAGCGCTAAAATTAAAATGAGTGCCCAATGTGGCTTTTATGCCTCCATAAGCTTCGGTTTCTTTTGTATTTTTTTGAAAACTAAGCGGCCCTAAGTAAGGATTAATATCAGTAAGGTTTTTGTAAGTATTTTTTATATAACGACCCACCAATCCTGCCTGCAGGGTAAATACTTTATCCTGCACCTGTGTTTCTAAATAAATATTTGGCAGCAATACAAATTTCCCATTGTTCCAGGTAGGTGTAACACCTGCATTTAAATTTAATGCAGGAGTATGAAAAACGAGGGACGGGGCAATGGCTACAATATTATTGCTAAATCTTAAATGATTGTTTCCCTGCCCGTTGTTAGAATAATTGGTAAAATCGCCGGTACCTTCTACTTTAAATATTACATTATCGCCAAATTGCTTTTGTACCGGCAGGTTTATTTGCAAGCTGGTTTCGCTGGTTTTATTTTTATTAGTAAAAAAATTGACCGCCACATTGGGGTTGTAACTAATTTTTACATCATTATTTGTTGTATTTTTTACTCCTGCTGTTAAAGCAATATTTTCAAACTGTTGCCTGATATCATTTTTTGTAAAAGTATAAAGGGCATGATCATACCCATAGAGATAATAATTATTTTGGCTAAAAGCTGCACTTCCATAAAACTCATTTCCTTTATTAAAATAGCTGCCGGCCCCTTTTACATTTAACTGCGAATAATCCTGGTTGGTAATGTCTTTGCCTTTAGATGCGATATAATTGCCGGTAATATTTACCAAACTTGTTTTGCCATCGCCAAAGCTTACACCTGCGCTTACATACGGAGTAGAGTAGCTGCCAAAGCCGGCTTTTAAGTATCGCCTGTTGCCAAGATAAAGGTTGGTATCCATCTGCAATGCCAGGGGCTTGAGCGATATGGGCTGGTAGGCATAAAATAAATTTTGTGCAGGAATGGTATAATCCAGGTTGGGCTTTGAAGTATCTGCAGCCAATGGCGTACCTGAAAAATTTATTTTTACAGAATTACGCAACACCGGCTGAAAGTTTGAATTTATATCAATAGACTGCTGCTTACGGGTAGTATCTTTTTGCGCCAGCAAGCTGGACGATAAGATACAACCTGCGGCTGCTAAAATAATACGTTGGTACATTCTATTAATTTTGTAGTGAATGGGTTGTTTGCTTTTCATATTACCTAATTGCCAATTTTAGAATTTTGTTTTTCTTCTGCTGCGGCTTTATCAAATTTTTGTTGAGCTTCTGTTTTTAACTCATCAATGGTTGAATTTTTTGCAACACTTTCATAAGTAGCTTTTGCATTAAAATAATCTTTTTGCTGCATAAAAATATCGCCTAGCAAAATGTATGATTTGGTAACCCAGAAATCGTAAGAGCCTGTTTCTTTTATCACAGCCATCGCAGCTTTTTCGGCAGATGACAGGTTGTTTAATCCAAAATAGCAATGCGCTATTTCGTAACGGGCTTCTGCTCCCCACGAAGATTTATTAATAGCAGCACACGATTTGAATGAGGCGATGGCAGCATTGCAATCATTGGCCACCTGCTGCGATTTGCCCAATACCAAAAAGCCAATAGAACGGTCGTCTGTAGTGATTCCCTTCTTTGTTAGCAGCTCTTTAGCTTCATCATTTGCAGAGGCATAATCTTTAAGCTGGTAATCGCTGCGTACAAGGCCACGCAAGGCTTCTAAAATATTATCCTGGTTTACAGCATTGCTGCGTACAGATTCAAAATATTTTTTTGCGGCTGCAAAATCTTTTATTTCAAAATAATTGATACGGGCTGCGGCTAAGGATGCTTTTTCAAAATACTTATTGAGGCCTTTTGCATTTACATAAGCATATCCTTTTAAAGCATTGGCCCAGTCTTTATTTTTTTCGTAGCAATCAGCGCTGTAATAATTTGCATCTATAGTATAAGCGCCATTGGCATACCTGCCTAAATAATTATTAAAGCCTGCAATTGCGGCGGCGCAATCATTTGCATTGTACTTAATAAGGGCGGCTGTATAAGTAAGCGAATCTGCTTCGGTTACTGATACGGCTTTTCCATTTTTTTTCATCAAATCTACATAATCATTGGGCCTGCCCTCTTCTACATAAATATCTTTTATAATTCCCATGGCTTCATCTGCTTCAGGCGATTGCGGATACTTTTGTATGAGCTGCTGGTAACTATTGAGCGCTTGTGCGTTATTGTTAGCATTGTAATAAGCGAGGCCTAATTTTAAATATGCTTTTGGCTTAAGCCCACCTGCATTGCTGGCGTTGGAGGCAAGAATATTGTTTAAAAAAGGTACTGCTGCATTAAAATTTTCATCAGCAATATAAGTGAGCGCTATTTCCATATTTACATCAGGCACAAGGCTGCTGGATGGATACTGCTTAATGAGTGAATTTAGTATCCTCACTTTTTCGGCACTGTTTTTTACTCCGGCAATCATTCCCTGCTGGTATAGTGCATAATCGCTTTGCTGAAGTGCATTGGCCACTACAGATTGATACATACTGTTTGCTCTTGCAAAATCTTTAAGCATGTAGTTACAATCGGCACTGCGTAAAAAAGCATCCTGCTCCATTGCAGTGGCAGAAGCAGAAGTGGTTTTAGCAATTTGCTCAAAATAAAAAAGCGCTTGTTTAAAATTTTGCTTTTGCATCCAGCTATACCCTAAATCATACTTAGCAGCCGCCGGGCTGGCTTCGCCTTGCGATGGAGCGTTGCTCTGCAGGTATAAAGTTAAGTGCTGTATGGCCCCGTCATATTGTTGCAGGCGATAAGCAATTTCGCCTTTCCAAAAATTGGCATAAGGCAATATGCTACCCGATAAATTATTGTCCAAAACCTTGCTCAGCAAGTCATCTGCGGCTAATAGCTGCTGATCATTAATGTAATCAATTGCCCTTCCATACAAAATACGTGGATAGGCTTTTTGCATAGAAGCTGTGGGATTTTTAAATGATTCATACATTGCCAAAGCTTCATTATAATTGTTGGTATTGGTGAGCAGGTTTACCAATATTTCTTTTGCCTCTGTATCATACTCACTGTTTGGATAATTCCTGATATAATTTTTCATTTCCTTTAAAGCTATATCCTGGTAGCCCAACTCGTAAGATAATTTGGCATAATTAAATAGTGAAATTTGCTGTTGCTTTTTATTACTACTATTATATGCGCTGTATTGAAATGCATTTCGGGCATTGGCCTTTTGGTTTGTTTTTAAATACAAACCTCCCAATAAGTACATACTGTTTTGCCCCATGGAGTCCCGCTCATTGCTTAACTGCTTAAATCCACTGATAGCTTTTTCATACTGATTACTTTTATAATAACAATAACTTAATTCGTACAATACTTCTTTGGTAACTTTTGATGTATTGTTTACATACTCTTCTAACAAGGGCTGCGCTTTATCATAATCTTGCTTTTCAAAATATATTTGCCCTATCAAAAGTTTTAATTGTTTATCGTAATAAAGCCTGGTGCCTCTTTTTAAAACACTTTCACCATAGGTAAGCGCCATATCTTTTTTTCCCTGGAAATAATAAATTTCTGCAATGTAGTAAGGCACTACTCCTTTGTAGTCATCAAAAGTTTCTACCAGTTTAAATGCAGATAAGGCTTCATTATATTGCCTGTCGTAATAAGAAATAAAACCATAATAGTAATTGGCCGGAATATAATATTTATTGGCAGGCAATTGATGTATTTCATCAAACAAGGGCTTAGCTTCTGCAAACTGCCTTAGATTAAAAAGGGCATAGGCTTTTTCAAACTTTGCATCTGCTATTTGCTCATTGCTAAGATTATCGTAACCGGCTTTATTAAAATATTCAATGGCATGTTCATAATCATTTTTTAAAAAATAATAATGCCCCAGGTGAAAACTCATGATTTGACGGCGAGGCTCATTATTTACAGAAGCAATATAATTTACGGCATCGTCTTTACCTATGTCTTGCAAAAGTTTTAATTCGCATACTACATAATAATAATCAATATCATCATTTATATAAGTACGGTTGCTGGCTGCATTTTCGGGATATTTATTTTTAAGGTCTTTTATCATGGGGTAAGCAAAAGCATATTCTTCTTTTGCAATATGCTCTTTTGCCTGCTTGTATTCTATATCGGGGTCGGTAATAGCGTGAGTGGCCTGGGCAGATGCAGTAATGCAAAACGCTGCGGCAAACAGCGAAAATATTAGTTTATGCTTCATTGTTGGGTTAATTAGTTATTTTCAAATGCAAATGTAAAATCCTCCGCCACAGCATCAAACATTATTCCAAGAATGTTTCCTGAATGTAAACAAAGCAAAACTATTTTTATTTGCCTGTTAAAGGATTGATAAATCAAGTATTGTTTATAAAATGTGCATTAGCAAATGCCCGAATGCAGCTACTGCAACATTTATTAATGGAAAAATGGAATGTGGGATAGAGCCTAAAAAGTTGGTGAAAGCTTTACGTATTTTTTTTGCTTAAAAAAAAGATTAAGGTATGGCTGTGTTTATTGCATTATTTTTTTTCTATTTTTACCCTTTAATAAAATCTGATATCTATATTTTATGGCAAAACTTTTATCTACAAAATATTCAGCAAGTGCGTTTAACATTGCTATACTGCTTGCCAGGCTTGTATTTGGAGCATTAATAGTACACAAAGGATATTTAAAGCTCATTAATTTTGAGGGCACTGCCTCTTTTATGCCTGCACTATTTGGCATGAATCAGCACCTGGCTGCCGCTTTATTAATTTTTTCCGAGTTATTATGCGGATTTTTATTTTTAATAGGATTATTTAGCAGGCTTGCTGTAATACCTCTCATTATTTCTACTGCAGTAGCATTTTTAAAAATGCATCAGGCTGATATATTTGGTAAAGGAGAATTGGCAGCGCTTTATTTAACTATATTTTTGATAATATTAATAGTAGGCCCCGGCAAAGCAAGTGTAGATGGGATGATGGGAAAATAAAATGAATAATGTACACAACAGAAACACAAATAAGGGTTCATTATGCACTTACCGATCAAATGGGAATGGTGTATCATGGCAACTATGCCCAGTTTTATGAAATAGGGAGGGCAGAATCTATTCGCAACCTTGGCTATACTTATAAGGATATAGAAGCAATGGGTATTATCATGCCTGTAGTGGATATTCACAGCCGCTTTCTCAGGCCGGCAAAATATGATGACTTATTGACTGTAAAAACAACTTTAAGAGAAATACCGCTTCATCATAAAATTATTTTTCATTCAGAAATTTTTAATGAAAAAAATGAGTTGCTCAATACCGGAGATGTAACCTTATATTTTATGAATGCCAAAGAGATGAAACGATGCAATATGCCTGATGCTATTAAAGAAAAATTAGCCAAATATTTTTAGTAAAATATCTGGCATGGGAAAAACAGCATTAGTTTTCTTACTTCTTATCAAAGCTTAAACCCTGTGGTGGTCTGACTTCCATGTATTTATAGCTTCTTTAATTTGTTTAGGAGTTAAATTTTCCTGCACGGCTCTGTGAGCAAGATCCAGCAATTCATTATTGGTAGCAAAGCGCAAGGCAATTATTTGTTGAATGCTGAGCCTGTTATCAAACAAGTTGCCGGTAATGGCAAAATACCTCAAATTTTCTTCTGCCCTTATGGCCCTGTCCTGAGCTTTGAGAGCAAAACCACGGGCAAACCAGGCCAATAATAAAAGTGATACAGAAATTATCAGCAATATAGCAGGAACCAATAAACCTCCAATATGATTAGAATAACTTCTCCAAAATTTTAAAATGGAAAAGAAAATTGCTAAAGCTATTAATAATAATAATACAAAGTGGTACATAGGCACAAGCCTTGTATGGTTTTTAAAATTTTGTTGTTGCATGATGATAGTTTTATTTAAAAAATATTTATTTCAGTAAATCCAGTAGTTTCCACATTTTATCTTTTACAGTGCCGGGGTTGCCATCAAAATTATTGACAATAAATGAAAAACAATATTCTTTGCCATTGCTGCTTTTAATATAACCACTGTAAGACCTTACCCCATTTATATAACCGTCTTTCATTTTAATATTATTAATTAAGGGTAAATCAAAATAAAAAGAAGAGAACCAAGGCTGCTTTTGGGCATAAAGCAATACAGCTACCAATGCTTTGGTAGTAACCCTGTTTGCAGGAGAAAGCCCGCTACCATCAATAATCTTTATAGAACTTTTGTCAATACCTTTTGTACTCCAAAAGTTGCGAATAATTGCAATACCTGAATCTGTAGCGCCTGCGCTGTTATTTTTAATTGCAATGGTTTTTACAAATGCTTCTCCATAAAGGTTGATACTCTTTTTTAAAAACCAGTAATTCATACTATCAAAACCTGGCGAAACAAGGGAATCCAATATTTTTAATTGTGCAGTTTTATTGCCGTCCATTGTAAAATCGGTAACTATATTCCCGGAATATTTTATGGCATTATCATCAAACTGAGCTGCTACATTTTTTGCAAAAGCTAAGGAAGGGTTGGGCATTGAGCCTGATACTTTAAATTCATTTTCGCCAACTGGTATAGTGCCCCTGGCAAATATATTATTGCTGTAAGGGGCTGCATAGAGGTAAACATTATCTCCGCTGCCTTTTTTGGCAGAAGTTACAAAATTGATGATGCTGTTTTTAAAATTAGAAGGCACTGTAGCAACTATTTCTGTACTGTCATTAATAAGCTGAGTTGATTTTAATTTTACATCATATTGGTTTTCGTTCCAGTTAAGCCCCCAGGCGCCAGCGCCATAATAATTTCCAATGTCCTGCCATATCCAACCATCAGGTACAGGGTTGTATCCAAAGTATGGATTGTAAACAACTAAATCCCCATCAATTGCGGTAATATTATTTTTTTTAATAACCGTATTTATTTTTTTCAAAATCACTTCCTGCATGGTTTGTTTCCACCGCCAGCTACCAAGGGTGGGATCGCCGGCGCCCATAAATACTAAATCGCCCCGGAGTATATTATTTTTAATTTCCCCATTTACTGCCATGTATGTTTTGTAATTAAAATTTTTTCCGAGGAGTTCAAAAGCAGCAGCGCTGGTAATTATTTTTTGGCAACTTGCCGGAGCCATTCCTGTTTCAGCATTTTTTTGAAATACCGCCTCACCCGTATGAGCATCTGTTACAAATATGCTAATGCCGGCATGTAGAAACTGCGAATCTTTTTGAAGAGACTCAATGGCATCAGATAATTTTTTACTTACACTTTGCGAAAAAGCCGGGCCTGCAAATGGCAAACAAATAAATAGCAATAATATTTTCATGATTGGTTTTATCTTGCATAAAAATACTTCAT
The DNA here is from genome assembly GCA_018268135.1 of Bacteroidota bacterium. Classification (GTDB taxonomy): domain Bacteria; phylum Bacteroidota; class Bacteroidia; order Chitinophagales; family Chitinophagaceae; genus Ferruginibacter. Next base: position 17,877 of record JAFDXD010000016.1, on the reverse strand, counting down.
ATAAATTAATATGACCAACGCATCCATAATTACCATAGGAGACGAGCTGCTTATTGGGCAGGTGATAGATACCAATAGCGCCTGGATAGCTCAACAATTAAATAAGGCAGGCATAAGAGTAAAACGTCGTGTATCCGTTGGCGATGTATTTGATGAAATATGGAATGCCCTTGATGAAGAAACCCTTCATTCAGACATTATCTTAATTACAGGTGGCCTTGGACCCACATCTGATGATATTACCAAACCTTTGCTATGCAAATACTTTGGAGGCAAGATGGTAATAAATGATGAAGCATTACGCAATGTAAAATACCTTTTTGAACAGGTTTTTAAAAGGCCGGTTACAGAAAGTAATTTTAAACAGGCAGAAGTGCCGGACAATTGTACCGTTATACCAAACATGAGAGGTACAGCGCCGGGTATGTTATTTGAAAAAAATGGAAAAATATTTATCAGTATGCCCGGCGTGCCTTATGAAATGCAGGGTATGGTACAAAATAATGTTATAAAAATATTGCTGGAAAAATTTAACAGCTCTGCCATTCAGCATCGCACTTTAATAACTTTTGGAGTAGGCGAAAGTACCATCGCCGATCTATTGCAACATTTTGAAATGGAGTTGCCGGAATATATAAAACTCGCCTACCTGCCTAATTATGGCATGGTGCGATTGCGCCTCAGCGCTACCGGGGCCGACAAGGAGGCCATCAATGAAGCAATCAATATTCAATTTGAAACCATGAAAGAACTGGTAAAAGAATACCTGATTGCAATTGATGACGAGAGCATGGAAAAAATAATTGGCAATCTTTTATTAGCCAAAGGCAAAACGGTAAGTACTGCCGAAAGCTGTACGGGTGGCTACATAGCGCACCTTTTAACTGCGCTGCCCGGCTCCTCGGCATGGTACGATGGCAGTGTGGTTAGCTACTCTTATCAGGCCAAAGAAGACCTGCTGAATGTAAAGCATTCTACACTTTTGCAACATGGTGCTGTAAGCGAAGAAGTGGTGAGGGAAATGGCCAAAGGGTTATTGAAAAAAATTCATGCAGACTATGCCATTGCTGTAAGTGGCATTATGGGCCCTGCAGGTGGGCTGCCGGATAAGCCGGTAGGCACCGTATGGGTAGCCGTAGGTAATGCTCATAAAATTGTCGCACATAAATTTCACTTTAGGTTCGACAGAAAAAAAAATATAGAGCTTACAGCCATGAATGCATTGAATTTGCTTCGAAAATTTATTTTAGAAAATGATTGATATTTAAAAGAAATCCATCAGCTTAATCATAAAGAGAATTTTTTATAAAGGTTTATTTTCAATTATTAAAAAATATTAAAAGAAGTATTGCTTTTTTTTACGCAGTAGCCCTGTGTTTATTTTGCCTGTAAAGCCTTTTGCTTACATTTGCCTTTATTACATTAAATAAATATTTTGCCAATATGAGTATAGTAGATTTAATAATGCCAAAACTTGGAGAAAGCATCATGGAAGCTACCATTTTGAAATGGCATAAAAATGTGGGTGATAAGGTAGCAATGGATGAAACAATATTAGATATTGCTACAGATAAGGTAGATAGCGAAGTGCCATCTACGGCTGAAGGTGTAATAGAAGAAATTCTTTTTAAAGAAAATGATGTAGTAGCCATTGGTACTACTATTGCAAAAATTAGAACCGCAGTAGCAGAGGGCATTACAACTACTCCGGCAGCTCCGGCTACACCTGCTCCTAAAGAAGAATATGAAGAAGCAAAAGTGGTGGAACATATACCCTATCAACCTGCAACTCATCAGCCGGTTAGTAGCTCAAATTCAAATTCGCCCAGGTTTTATTCTCCCCTTGTATTAAATATTGCTCAGAGCGAAGGTATTAGTATGACTGAGTTAGAAAATATTGCTGGTACAGGGCAAGACGGCAGAGTAAGCAAAAAAGATATTTTACAATATGTGTCATCAAGAAGCAATGCTACGGCCTCAGCTCCCTATCAACAAGCTTCACAGCCATCGGCAGAAGTTAGCATAATGCCTGTGCATAAAGAAATTGAAAGAGATGAAACACAGCTACCGGCAGTAACAGGCGGCAATGTAGAAATAATTGAAATGGACCGGATGCGTAAGTTGATAGCCAAACACATGGTAGATAGCAAACGCACCAGCGCTCATGTTACCAGTTTTGCAGAATGTGATGTTACTAACCTTGTACTATGGCGTGATAAAATAAAAAAAGAATTTGAAAAAAGAGAAGCTGAAAAAATTACTTTCACTCCTTTGTTTATAGAAGCCATTGTAAAATGTATAAAAAAATATCCATTGCTTAGCAGCTCTGTAGATGGCGACAGGATTATTGTAAAAAAAGATATTGGCATAGGCATGGCCACAGCGTTACCAAGCGGGAACTTAATAGTACCTGTTATAAAAAATGCCGATCAATTAAATCTGGTAGGTTTGACAAAACAGGTAAATGGCTTAGCCAATGCGGCTCGTGCCAATAAATTAAGGCCCGATGATACTATGGGTGGTACATTTACCCTTACCAATGTAGGAACATTTGGCAGCATCATGGGTACACCCATTATCAATCAGCCACAGGTAGCCATAATGGCTGTAGGCGCCATCAAAAAACGCCCAATGGTAATAGAAACAGCTCAGGGAGATACCATCGGCATCCGCCACATGATGTATATTTCTTTGAGTTACGACCACAGAATTATTGATGGAGCGCTGGGTTCTACCTTTTTAAATGCGGTTAGTAAGGAGCTTGAAAATTTTGACATCAACAGGCAACTGTAATATTGAATTGACAACATCACCTGCTGTTTTAAAATTTTAAAAAAGCTGTGCGAAAAAAGTTTCACACAGCTTTTTTTTATAAAAAATATTATTGATAGGTTTTAAGATTTGCTTTTATTACAGAATCTTTTTGTGCCTGGGTTAGTTTATAATTGAATTTGTACAAACTACTTTCCCAATCGCCATAATTTGGATTTGGAAAAACAATAAACCGGCTTCCAAACTCAGCTACCGAAGCATCTGTATTGGCTTTACGGGTAGCTTCATCTTTATGGTCAAATAATTTACTAAAGTCAGCAAGGTTGTCGCCCATTAATAAAATTACTTCATGTGTTTTCATAATATTCAGCCTTCTATCTTCTTTACTACTGCCCTCCGTTCTTGGAAAAAAATGTGCTTCATCTGCATTTGGAAGCCCAAGCCTTTGCAGATTTTTGAGAGTAGAGCCTGTTTCACGAGGTGCCCTGTTAGTTACATAAAAAACTTCTACATTTTTTGTAGCAAGGTATTTTAGTAAAGCTCCGGCACCGGGCATGGTATCTGCAGCCGACATATCTGTCCACTGGTACCAGCTTGCATCTTCGTACTCTTTACCAAGGTATGCCTGGTGTACAGCATAAGGGCTGTTATCCAAAATAGTTTCATCAATATCTGTAATGATGGCTTTAGGTAAATTGGTTTTTGGTAAATAATTATCCACCCGCCAATGTGCAATATTATATGCCTGAAGGCAAAGCGCCCTGTACTCTGCAGAGCGTTGCATATATAGTGAACTAAACAGTTTGCCATTAAGGCTTACATTTTTAGGCAGGCCGTTATGTACAACGCTCAATTTTTCTGTGCTTTTACAAGAACTAAAAATTACCGCTGCAATGATTATTATTTGTTTCATTTATTAAGTTTATTTCTTCAAATTGATACATTAAATTTACCAAAGCTTTTTAAAATAGCAATAAGTGATAGCTTGAAGAACGCAATAATTTATTGTTATCTTTTCTTTTGTATGTACAAATTTACTTTTATCAATCAATGAAATACCTGTTAGTATATTTTTTATTTGCCGGTTTGGTTTCCTGCCAAACTACTGCTACAATCAGCCAAAAAAATATTGATATTGCAAAATACAGTAGTAAACTACCCGACTCACTTTCTGCATTAGAAGCGGCAGGCATTGATTTTTATGCCAATGGAAACAACCCCGTAGAGTGGCAGCTTAAGGCTAATTTCGATAAAAATATTTATTTTAAATCAGGAGATGGCATAGAGTTTAATACCACTGCCATTGGAGCCGAAATGCCTTCTGCCACAGCATTGACATACAATGTAAATACTCCAATGGGATTTATGAAAATTACCATTGAAAACGAAAATTGCACAACACAAGGTTCAAAAAAAACTACTGTATTGCTGCAAGAAAAAGAATATACCGGGTGTGGTAAATATTTATATGATTACCATATAAATGATTATTGGATTTTAGAATCGTTTGGCAGCCAGCAGGCAAATGCTTCAGATTTTAAAAAAGGGCTACCCTACCTATTATTTAACCCTACCGAAAAAAAAATTACCGGTAATGATGGATGTAATAATTTTTCAATGCCATTTGAATTGCAGGGCAAAAGAATAAAGTTTGGCCAAATAACCGGCGCCGAAAAAAGTTGTAAAAATAATAGTGTAGCGCTCCTCTTTAAAAATAAATTGAGCCAGCATTTTGCAGGTTATTATTTTAAAAATGAAAGATTATACTTATATTTAATAGATGACAGTATTTTAATTTTTAAAAAACGAGATTAAATTAATTATTTAAAAAAAATGAACCATGTTAGACGAACTACTAAATCTGATTAAACAAAACTCTCAACAAGCCATTGTTGAAAACCCCGCCGTACCTAACGAGCAAAACAATGCAGTAATGCAAGAAACCGGCAATAGCATTATCAGCAGCCTGCAATCTATGTTATCCGGAGGCAAAGCGGCTGATGTACTTAGCCTATTTGGCGGTCAGGGTGGCAATGTAAGCGACCACCCGGTTACACAAAATATTTCAGATAATTTAATTAGTAACCTGATGAGCAAATTTGGGTTAAATAACCAACAAGCCGGAGGCATTGCATCCAGCATTTTACCAATGGTATTGAGTAAGCTGGTACACAAAACCAATGACTCAAATGATAATAGCCTCAACATTCAGGGAATTTTTAACAGCCTGAGTGGCGGCAATACTTCGGGACTTGATATACAGGGCATACTTTCTAAATTTACCGGAGGTAATGCTACTGCAGGAGCTGGCAGCAACCCACTTGATAAAAACAATGATGGTAAAGTAGATTTGAGTGATATAACCGCAGCCTTTAGCGGCAATAGCGGCCAGGGCGGCGGCGGAGGTATTTTAGATTCATTAAAAGGCCTATTCGGAAAATAATTTTATTTTTCCTTGATAATGAAAAACTACCGTACACAACCGGTAGTTTTTTTTTGCGTCAAAATTTATTGATAAGTGCAAACGGGTTGATGCTTTACTGGAAAATTGCAGGAATTTGCTATAAAACAAAAGGCGTTTGCCTGCTCGTGCAGTGCATTTGCAGCAGCCATTTGAGTACTATCGGTAATGGTTACACGAGGATGCAAAATTACTTCTGTAAACTTCCCACCCTTTTCATCCTCTTCCATTGTACCGGTAGCATCATCTTCATATTGAATTACTACAATGCCATTACTGGCACATAAGTGCAAATACCAAAGCATGTGGCAGGATGATAATGCCGCCAGGAACAGCTCTTCGGGGTTATACTTTTCAGCATCTCCCAAAAAAGCAGGGTCGGCCGAAATTTCTATACCCGGCTTGTTGTGTACACTAAATACAAGATTGCGCTTATAACTATTGTAATGATTGGTGCCCTGGCCGCTATTGCCCGTCCAGCATATTTTGCTGTTATAATGATGTAGCTTTTTCAACAATCAATTTTATTTTTACTACAATATAATCAGTACTCAATAATTTGAACTACTCTACTTCCAAGCCCCAGTCTATTCCTTTTTGGGTGGCTGGTAACCCGTTTTTAATCCAGTTTGCAGGCCTTGCGCCTTTAAGATAATAATCAAAAAACTGGGCAAGTCTTATGGAAAGGTCTTTGCGATTTTTTCTTTCTACCAGGTTGTGATCTTCTCCATTATATTCCAGCAGCCATACTTTTTTTCCTAATCGTTTCATAGCAGTAAACAACTCAATACCCTGGTACCATGGCACAGAGCCATCAGCATCATTGTGCATGATAAGAAGTGGTGTAGAAATTTTATTGGCATTAAACAAGGGAGAGTTTTTAATATACAGGTCGGGCCTTTGCCAAAGTGTGGCCCCTATTCTGCTCTGCGTTTTTTCGTATTGAAACTGACGGTTTAGCCCGGTTCCCCATCTTATTCCTCCATAAGCGCTCGTCATATTTGCTACAGGTGCGCCGGCTTCTGCCGCTCTAAAAATATTGGTTCGGGTTACAAGATAAGCCACCTGGTAGCCTCCCCAGCTTTGGCCCTGTATGGCCATTTTAGTACTATCTACCCAGGGCATTTTACTTAAATATTTTGCAGCACTTACTACGCTATTGTAAGCGCTTTGACCGGGTTCGCCGGTTTTGTAATAAATATTGGGGTCAAATATGAGATAATCATTGCTTACAAAATATGGGATGTTTACTGTAGATGCACTAGGCGCCGGAGCTTTATAATTAAATAAAGTATTTGAATTTTTTTCATAAAAATAAAAAATGACAGGGTATTTTTTCTTAGGGTCAAAATTTTCGGGTTTATATAAAATGCCTTCGCTCATTTTTCCATCAAACATTTTCCAATGCAACAGCTCGGCAGTGTACCAATTGTATGGATTTTGTTGCGAAGCTATATTGGTAATTTTTGTAAGCTCTTTCAAATTATCGCTTGTGTACAATTCAGACTCCTGGCTATTGGCACGCTGTACAATGAATTTATTTGCATATTTTGCTTTTGCAATGCCGGCATAAGAGTAAGGGCCCATGGTTACCTGCAAAGGGTTTGCTACCTCATCTATTTTTTTTGTAAAAAAGCCTCCATACTTATTTACTAAATTTTGTGCTGCCAGTAAAATGGTATCATCAGCATTTAAAAATTTTTTATCGGGATCAAGCCGAACATAATTAAATTCTATTTTATTTTTTTTACCAAAACCATTGGTTATATTTTTCGGTTGCTCTACACCGTTAGGATCTACCTGCCAAATATCGTACACATCTTTTAGCAAAATGTATTTATCATTTGCTGTCCACCCTATAATGCCCTTTGGCGAAGGAAAATCAGGTACATCATTTTCTATGTCGTATAAGGGCTCTTTAATTTTGAGGGTGATATTTTTTGTAAGGCCATTATCAACATTATAGGCAAAATACTGACGAAGGGCAGGGTTATACCAGTAAACAAAATGCCCACCCGGCGAAGCATTAAAAAAGCCATATTCATTTTTTGCAATTTCTTTGGCAACGCCGGTTTGTGTATTTATGATGTAAGCTGTGTTTTTAGTACGCCCTTCCCACTGCGAAGCAATACGGTTGTTCTTGCTGCTTTGGCCAAGAGCCCAATTGGCATTACCTTCCTGCACCCATTCTACATTTTCTATACTATCTTCTCCCACTTGTACTACATTGCCATTGGAAGGATATAAAACTGCGGTATAGCTCCTCTTCAAATCCTGCTGCAATCTTTTTAACTGCTGCGGTTGCAGATAATCATCTTTATAATTCCATACATCAAGCCTTGCTAATTCAAAATCTACCAGGTTGGTATCTTTTACTGCAGGCACCGGGGCTACACCAAAATAAAGCTTAGTGCCATTCTTACTAAACCGCAACATTCCATTTTCACTAACGGTATTGCCTACATGCATACCAACCGTATTTTTATCGGCCATCATTTTTGAGCTATCCATACCCTGCTTGTAGTACCAGAGTTTATAAAATTTTTGAAGCGCTTTTTCGCTACTGTCTCTTTCTGCTAAAAACGCCAACTGCTCTCCCTCATCATCAAATGAATAAGATTTTACATCATTAAATCCTTTCAAAACAGTGTCTGTTTTATTTGTAGCCAGGTTCCAAAGTATTACAGAAGCCTTACTGTTGCTGTCTTTACTGTCTTTAGAAAATTCTATTACAAGATGCTTACCATTTTTATCAAATAAATATTCGCTTACATTTTTAAATATAGTAGATTGGTCATCGTTCAAATTTTTTACAATCAGCTCGCTACTATTTGACTTTTTCCCTGCCCCAGGTACAACTCCTTCTGCATCAGAAATACTTTCAAAATTAATAGCATCTGCTTTTTTATAAATTTCTTTAACTGCTTTTTGTGCAGCATTTATTACTTCCTGTCTTTCAATTTTACCCTTTACCGAGTCTAACGATTTTCTAATGACAGAATCAGCCACTTTAGCAAGTTGGTCAATTTTTATTTTTAAAGAATCGGTTTTACCATTCTTTTTTACTATTTCCGGCAGTGGTTTTTCTAGCTGGTATGCCAGCCAGCCGGCACCCTCTTCGGGTGTTTTGTAAGATTGTACCCTGCTTATTTTAATGACACTATCTTTTCCTAATGTCACTATTGCCAGGCTGTCTTTTGGCATATCATCGCTTTTTACTTTTTTTATTTTTGCCTGACGGGTAGCCTGATATGGAGGTTTAATTTTAAGAACGGCAAAGCGGCTGTCATTAGTTATCACAGCATTGTACCCACGCTCTATTACTACTTTGTAATTGGTTTTACTATTTTGTATAATCATTTCACCATCACCTTCCTGCGGATTGATTGCATACACAATGTAGTTACCATCATTGCTTACATACCTTTCTGCAAGCGATTTCCAACCATCATACACTGCATGAGTTAAAGTTTTTTTTTGTGCATGGGAAACTACAGGTAGCAACAGCAAGAGGCTAAAAAATAATTTATTCATTATTTTATATTTTGGTACATTAAAGTTATTTGAATATTGTGTAAAAACAATTTGCCAAAATAAAAAACGGGTTAGTCATTTATCTACAAATATTTTTATACATATCTTAGGGAGTTAATCCGTTTCATGAAACCCCCAGGAAGATTTTAAAGCGTTAAATCTTTCTCCCACTAATTGTGGCTGGTTATAATGCCCGGCTAATTCTTTTTGCCTGTAGGCTTCATACAGGCATACAGCACAAGCTACAGATATGTTTAAAGATTTTATAACACCTACCTGTGGGATGATAATATTCCCATCAGTTAATGCAATAATATCCTCGCTCACACCATCATGCTCATTACCAAATACAAGAGCAGTACTCTGTGTAAGATCTGTTTGGTAAAGCCCCACTGCATCGCTACTAAGGTGAGTGCTGTAGATTCGTGAAAAATTTTTTCTTAATGCATCAAAACATTCTTGTGCATCTGTAAACTGATGAATAGTAAGCCACTTAGCAGCGCTGGATGAGCTTTTAGCTCCCCATTTTTTATGCCTGGCAATTTTGGTATTTAATATATAAATATCCTGAACACCAACAGCATCGCATGTACGCATTACGGCAGAAATATTATGAGGGTCAGCCACATTTTCGAGTACAATGCTGAGGCCGGGCTGGCGTTTTGCCAGTACATTTTCTAACCTGGTAGTCCTTTCTGGTGTCATTTTGCGAAAATCAGTATAAACTACCTTTCATCAAAATATTTTTTACCAGATATATTGATTGCCTACTTTTAACCTTATTTTTATGCCAAACAATAATACCTTACACAATTTACCAGCATAGAAACAAAAGCTGTTTATGGCCAAAAAGACTTTTTGTATCAACAACCTAATGCAAAAATGCCATTCACTAAGTTTCTAAAAAAAAATTAAAATGAAAAAACTGATATTTCTTTCTTTAGTAGTAACAGGTATGGCTGCATGTAATACGCATACAGCCACACAAAGTACTAAGCCCGATATTTTAGCTTCTGATGTAGATAGCACTGTAAAACCGGGGGATGATTTTTTTGATTTTGCCAATGGCGGATGGATAAAAAGAACAGCAATACCACCATCGGAAAGTGGATGGGGCATTGGCAACCTTGTAGAAGAAGATATTTATGCAAAGCTCAAAAAAATTAATGAAAACGCTGCAACATCAAGTGAAGCAAATGGAAGTATCACACAAAAGATTGGAGATTTTTGGAAGAGCGGAATGGATTCAGCAGATATAGAAAAAGCAGGCCTGTCTGTACTTTCGGGCGAATTTAAAAATATAGATGCCATCACAAATTTAGATGGCTTTATAAGTGAAACTGCCGACCTGCATAATAAAGGAGTAGGCTGTGTGTTTAACACAAGTGTGGCGCAAGATGATAAGCACAGTGATGAAATGGCAGTACAGTTTACTCAGGGCGGGCTGGGAATGCCTAACCGGGATTTTTATTTTAATACCGATGCAAGAACTACAAAAGTAAGAGAGGCTTATAAAATATATTTATTAAAAACCCTTACGCATATTGATAGTGCAAATGCACAAAAAGATGCAGATGAAATTTTTGCTTTAGAAACCAAACTTGCCAAAACAAGCCGGAGCCTGGCCGATTTGAGAGACCCTTATGAAAATTATCATAAAATGAGTTATGCCGGGCTATCTGCTATTGCACCGGCCATCCATTGGGGCATTTACTCAAAAGCTACAGGATTAGATAAAGTAGATTCTGTAATTGTAGGCCAGCCTGAATTTTATACTTTTCTCAGCAATGAAATAAAAACCACGCCTCTATCTATCTGGAAAAATTATTTGAAAGTAAGAGTGATAAGCACTTTTGCAGCTTATCTTGACAGCAAAACCTTTAATGAAAAATTTGAATATTCTAAAACCCTGAGTGGAGTATCTGAGCCACAACCCAGGTGGAAAAGAGTTTTAAATTCTGAGCAAAATGCCATGGGCGAAGCGCTTGGCCAGCTATTTGTAAAAGAATATTTTAGCGAAGCCGCTAAAAAAAGATATTCGGATATTGTTGAAAACATTCGTGCTGCTTATAAAGAAAGAATAAAAAACCTTACCTGGATGAGTGACAGTACTAAAGAGAAAGCATACGATAAACTTGCAAAGATTACTAAAAAAGTAGGCTATCCTGATAAGTGGAAAGACTTTAGCAGTTTAAAAATTGATAATGGCCCCTGGGTTTTAAATGTAATACGTGCCAATGAATGGTGGAGTATTTATGACGCTAACAAATTAGGCAAACCTGTAGATAGAACCGAGTGGGATATGACACCACAAACTTATAATGCGTATTATAACCCCAGCAATAATGAAATAGTATTGCCTGCCGGAATATTTGCAGTACCCGGATATAAAGATGAAGACCTGGATGATGCATTGGTGTATGGCTATGCAGCCGCATCTACCATTGGCCACGAAATTACACATGGCTTTGACGATCAGGGCCGGCAATATGATGCTAATGGTAATTTAAGAAACTGGTGGAGTAAAAAAGATGCTGAGGAATTTACTTCAAGAGCAAAAATGATTATCAAACAATTTAATGAATTTACTCCGGTAGATACCTTGCATGTAAATGGCGAAGCCACACAAGGTGAAAATATTGCAGACCTTGGTGGTATTTTATTAGGCCTTGATGCATTTAAAAAAACCGAAGCATATAAAAAGAATGAAAAAATTAGCGGCTACACTCCATTGCAACGCTTCTTTTTGGGCTACTCATTAGGATGGCTTTACAAAAAAAGAAAAGATGCCCTTGCAAGCAGCCTGCTAATAGATGTGCATGCTCCCGCTAAAGAAAGGGTAAACGGGCCATTTGTAAATGTTCCGGAGTTTTATGAAGCATTTAATATAAAGCCCGGCGATAAAATGTACAGGCCAGACAGCCTTAGGGTAAAAATCTGGTAAAATATTTTTACATAAATCTGTAGAGATTTTTTAACTTGTAATAATGAGGACTGCTTTAAAACCAAACGAAAAAGTTTTATTAATTATCAGGCATCATTGGCTAAAGCTTGTAGTTCCATTTTTAGTATGGGTACTGATTGCTATAACCTGCATCATTTTTTTTAAGGCTTCTACTGCTTTCCTGGTAATTTTAATTACAGCATTGTATCCACTGATGGCCTATTTTATTTGGGTGCACAATATTTGGGCAGTTACCAATATCAGGGTGATAGATGAAGGAGGAATTTTAAGCCATCATGCCAAGGAAAGCCCTTTAGATAAAATAAATAATATTGAGTACTCACAATCTTTTTGGGGCAGGGTTTTTGGATTTGGCAATGTAGATATACAAACTGCGGCAGAGCTTGGTGAAACTAATTATGAGATGATACATCATCCTAAACTTTTGAAAGATACCATTACCCATGCCCAGGAAGAATATAAAAATATGCAATTGAGTAACCAGGCTGCACTTTTAGCCAAAACCTTTGCAGAAAGCGCTCACAACAGTCAGGCGCCCAGCGGGCAAATGATTGCTGATGAATTGCAAAAATTATTTGATTTACTGCAAAGAGGCGCTATCACCCAGCAAGAGTATGATACCCAAAAAAACAAACTGATACAAAATACCTGACAATTATTTTTTTTGATGCCTCTTATACAATACCTCTTCTATATCGGCGAGTGAAAAGCCTTTGGCCTGCAATAAAACTATGTAATGAAACAATAAATCTGCTGCTTCATTTTTAAATAAATTGGCATCTTCATCTTTTGCTTCTATCACCAACTCCACCGCTTCTTCCCCTACCTTTTGTGCAATTTTATTAATGCCTTTGGCAAAAAGGCTACTGCTGTACGAGTCTTCAGCAGGGTTGTTCTTCCGGTCTTCAATAATTTTTTCAAGCTCATAAATAAAAGACGCTCCACTATTTTTTTCATTAAAGCATGTATCAGCGCCGGTATGGCATACAGGCCCATTTGGTAAAACCTTCACCAGCAGGGTATCCTGGTCGCAATCTGGAGTGATGGATTTTACATTTAAATAATTTCCGCTGGTTTCGCCTTTTGTCCAAAGCCTTTGCTTGCTCCTGCTAAAAAATGTAACCTTATTTTCCAGTTGCGTTTTTTTTAATGCCTCTTCATTCATAAAACCCAGCATTAATACTTTTTGAGTAGAATCATCCTGCACCACCACGGGCACCAGGCCATCTGTATATTTCTTAAAGTCAATTTTCATTGTAATGTTTTATATATTTTTAAGAATGATCAAATTTTTTTGAGCTGTTATTTTTTAAAAAAAATCTTAATGAAAGTGCATAGCCAAAATTCTGTTTCAATATGGCAGTTGCCAATTCATTAAATCCTCATTAAAATATCATTTTCTTGCAGGTAATGCTTTAAATCCGGAATAGCAATTTCGCCAAAATGAAAAATACTTGCAGCCAAAGCCGCATCTGCATTGGCTTGTACAAATACGTCTTTAAAATGTTGCATATTGCCGGCTCCGCCAGAAGCTATTACAGGCACTTGAAGTAATCCCGTTAAAGCTTTTGTTATATCCAAAGCAAACCCATTTTTAGTTCCGTCATTGTTCATGCTTGTCAGTAAAATTTCGCCTGCCCCCGCCTCTACTGCTTTGGTAGCCCACTCAATAGTGGTAGAAGAAGTTTTTACCCTGCCACCATTTAAATATACATACCATTCCCCATCTGCTTCTTTTTTAGTATCAATGGCAAGTACTACACACTGGCTACCAAATGCATTGCTCATTTGAGTTAAAATATCAGGGTTTCTAAAGGCTGCAGAATTTACAGATATTTTATCAGCTCCATTGTGTAAAAGCAACTCTACATCTTTTACTGTAGTAATGCCGCCCCCTACTGTAAATGGGATATTGATGGCAGCAGCAATTTCTTTTACAAGGGTTGCCAGCGTTTTTCTTCGTTCTACCGTAGCCGTTATGTCTAAAAAAACCAATTCGTCTGCTCCCTGCTCTGCATATTTTACTGCCAACGCTACGGGGTCACCTGCATCTTTTATATCTACAAAATTTACGCCTTTTACCGTTCGCCCATCTTTTATATCCAGGCAGGGAATTATTCTTTTTGCCAGCATTTTTTTTTAAAATGTACTTAGCTCTGTTAATGAAATTGTTTGCTCATAAATTGCTTTGCCCACAATGGCACCACTGCATCCAATCTTTTGCAAAAGATGCAAATCATTCAGGGTAGTTACGCCGCCGCTAGCTGTAAGGCTTATGCCATCAAAATGCTGAATCATTTTTTTATACAACTCAATAGATGGGCCTTGCATGGCTCCATCTTTTTTTATGTCTGTACAAAAAAATTGCGTAGCGCCAATATTCTTCATATTGCTCAAAAAAGTAAATATATCTATACCGCCGTCTTCAAGCCATCCTCTAATTTTTATTTTTTCATCATACACATCAGCTCCTATAAAGAATTTTTTCGTTCCATATATTTTAATCCAACCAGCCAATAGTGCAGGCTGTTTTACAGCAAGGCTTCCAATGGTTACAAGGGCTGCACCGTTTTCCAAAACTGCCGCAATATCTTCAGCAGATTTTATACCCCCACCAAAATCTACCTGCAGGCTGGTAGCATCAGTAATATTTTTAAGTACGCTGATATTTTGGATAGCTCCCTTTTTAGCCCCATCCAAATCTACAAGGTGAAGGCGCTCAAATCCAGCATCTTCAAAGCTTTTAGCAACCTCCACCGGGTTATTGCTATACATTTTTTGCCTGGAAAAATCGCCCTGCGTAAGCCTCACACACTTACCATCCATAATATCTATAGCCGGAATAATTTTCATGTTAATTGTAAAAAGTTTAAAAGTATTTTATCTCCTGCCTTTGCCGATTTTTCGGCATGAAACTGCACCCCATAAAAATTATCCTGCTGCAACATGGCGCTGTAAGGCAATATATAATCTGTGGTGGCAATACTGGCATTGCAAAGAGCTGCATAGTAACTGTGTACATAATATACAAACTCATGTTGCTTTACCCCATCAAGCAGTATCGAATTAAAATTGTAAATAGTATTCCAGCCCATGTGTGGAATTTTTTTTGTTGCAGAAACAAATTTCTTAACTGAAGTATTAATAATTCCAAGGCAATTGGTATTAGCTTCTTCTGAATAATTGCAAAGCAATTGCATACCAACACATACACCCAATACTGGCTGGGTTAAAGCCGGTATTAATTTATCGAGGCCGGTTAATTGCAGGCTTTGCATTGCAGCTCCTGCATTGCCTACACCCGGAAAAATAACTTTATCGGCATTGCTCAATATTTTTTTATCATCTGTTACTACCGCTTTATAGCCAAGTCTTTGCAGGGCAAATAACACACTTTGAGTGTTACCGGCATTATATTTAATAATTGCAATCTCCATTTATAAAACTCCTTTAGTAGTGGGCAATTTGTCATTATTAATATCTCTCTGCACTGCCATCCTTATGGCTTTTGCAAAAGCTTTAAATATGGCCTCTATTTTATGGTGCTCATTTTTGCCTTTTGCTTTTATATTCAAATTACATTTGGCTGCATCTGTAAATGATTTAAAGAAATGATAAAACATTTCGGTAGGCATTTCTCCAATTTTGTCTCTTAAAAATTTTACTTTCCACACTAACCAGCTTCTTCCACCAAAGTCAATGGCTACCTGTGCTAAACAATCATCCATCGGCAATAAAAAACCATATCGCTCTATCCCTTTTTTATCGCCCAGCGCTTTTGCAAATGCTTCGCCAAGTGCAATGGCTACATCTTCAATACTATGATGCTCATCTATATGTAAATCGCCCTGGCATTTAATTTTTAAATCAATACCGCTATGTTTTGATAACTGGTCTAACATGTGATCAAAAAAACCAAGCCCTGTATCTATGTCTGAAACAGCATTGCCATCTAAGTTTAGCTCAATATTTATTTTTGTTTCATTGGTATTTCTTTGATGAACTATTGCCCTGGGTGGTAATTTTAAATACCGGTAAATTTTTTCCCAATCAGGTGTGGTTAATACAATAGTTTTTTGTTTTAGCATATCAATATTGCCGCCTACTTCGTCTGCTCCCAGGCTTTCATCTACATTTAGCCAAATACCTTTGCAACCCAGGTTACTGGCAAGTTGCATATCCGTAAGCCTGTCGCCAATTACAAAGGAGTGTTCCAAATCGTATGCAGAATTATTTAGATACGCTGTAAGCATGCCTGTACCTGGCTTACGTGTTGCTGCATTTTGATCAGCAAAAGTTTTATCAATCAACACATTTGAAAAATGTATGTTTTCATTTTGCAGGCTATGCATTACAAAATTTTGAACAGGCCAAAATTTTTCTTCAGGAAAGTCATCCGTACCTAACCCATCCTGATTGGTAACCATCACCAACTCATAATTCAACTCAGTGGCTATTTTTGTGAGATACTCAAATACATGAGGGTAAAATTGCAATTTATCAAAACTGTCTAACTGATAGGTAGGCGGAGCCTCATTAATTAGGGTGCCATCCCTGTCAATAAATAAAACTTTTGTTGGCGCTTTCTTGTTGCTCATTATCCTAATCTTTATATTTTTTTAATAATTCTATCAACCTGCTATTTTCTTCGGGTGTACCTACTGTGATGCGGATGCACTCTTCACAAAGAGGCTCTGTGTTTCTCTTACGCACTACCACAGCCTGAGTACAAAGGTAGTGGTACAATTTATTGGCATCTTTTACTTTTATCAAAATAAAATTTGAATCGCTCTTATAAATTTTTTCAACAAATAAAAATCCCTGAAGCTGCTCACTCAGTTTTTCTCTCTCTTCTACCGTTACTCTTATCCACTCATTTACCTGCAGGGTTTGCTGCAAAGCTTCAAAGCCCAATTGTTGCGATGCCTGGTTAATATTGTAGGGCGGTTTTACTTTGTTAAATAAATTGATGATATCTAAGGAGGCAAAGCACAGCCCCAGCCTCAAAGCTGCAAGGCCCCAGGCTTTTGAAAGGGTTTGCATTACTATCAAATTATTGTACTCAGTAAGTTCTGCTATAAAAGATTTTTGTGCAGAATAATTGATATAGGCTTCATCAATTATTACCATCCCGTTAAAATTATTCAACAACCATTCTATATCCGCCCGGTTTAAATTATTGCCAGTGGGATTATTGGGGGAGCAAATAAAAAGCAATTTGGTATTGGCATCACAAGCCTGCATAATCCCTTCTACATTTAATTGAAAATTTTCTGTAAGATTTACTTTACGGATTTCAACATCATTTATATTGCCACTAACTTCATACATGCCATAGGTAGGTGGGCAAATAATTACATTATCTTTTGCCGGGTTGCAAAATATTCTATACGCTAAATCAATAACTTCATCACTGCCATTGCCTATAAAAATATTTTCGGCAGGCACTCCTTTTATTTTAGCCAATTGAAATTTTAACTGCCATTGCAGAGGATCGGGATAGCGGTTAAAGTTTTCGTGCAGGGTTGATCCAAAGGCATTTTCATTTGCATCCAAAAAAACAGAGGCCTCTCCTTCAAACTCGTGCCTGGCAGAAGAATAGGGCTTCAAAGACTGAATATTTTTCCTCACCAAATCATTGACATTAAATTTCATACTGCTCCTTATTTTAATCTTTTAAATTTTTTAATCGAATGGTTACAGCCTCTTTGTGAGCCTGCAGGCCTTCTGTAAGTGCCATTGCTTCTACAGCAGGCCCAATATTACAAATACCCTGACTGGTTAAATGCTGAAAAGTAATTTGTCTGATAAAACTATCTACCGATACACCGCTATATGCTTTTGCATATCCATTGGTGGGCAGGGTGTGATTGGTACCCGAAGCATAATCTCCCACACTCTCCGGCGAAAAGTTTCCGAGAAAAACACTGCCGGCATTTCTTACTTTATCTGCAAGCGCTTCTGCATGGTTAGATGCAATAATTAAATGTTCCGGAGCATATTCATTTATAAAATCAAATGCAATATCCTCATTCTGCAATACTACCCAACGGCTATGCATAAGTGCTTTTTCTGCTATTTGTTTGCGGGGCAATACAGATAATTGCTTTTCTAATTCTTTTTGTACATCATAAAGTATTTGAAT
>JAFDXD010000166.1 GCA_018268135.1 Bacteroidota bacterium | reverse complement strand
GTACAATTGCGCCTTCGGCCAATTATTATGACTTCGCTTGCATTTATTTTAGGAGTATTGCCCTTAGCCTTTGCTTCGGGAGCTGCTGCCGAATCTCGTAAAACAATTGGCTGGACTGTATTTGGCGGAATGCTTGCCGCTACTACTCTTGCTATTTTTGTGGTGCCGGTATTATTTGTACTCATTACAAAAATTTCTTATGGCAAAAAAATAAAAAGGCTTAAAGCTGAGCAGCAGGAAATTAATATTGTAGATAAAAATATTGTAGAAGGCAATAGTTAAGAAAGATTTTGCCTGCTATCCTTTTACAATTATTTAGTAATTTTACAAAAAAATAAAGTATGAAGAAATCTAATCTTAAAAAGCTTTTTATCCCTTTAGCCCTGGTATTATTTGCTACTGCAAATTTTTCGTGCAGTAATACACGGCGTAGTATTGGAGTAGAGGAAGGATGGGATTTGCTGGGAGAAATGAAAGTAAATTTTGTACGAGACAGGGATGCACTTGAAGTACGCAACAGCAATAAATATACCGCCATTAGGTTTAAAATTGAAAATAAAGATGTAAGGTTAAATAATCTTACTGTGTATTATGTAAATGGTGATAAATTATCGCCGGCAGTAGATGATGAAATACCTGCCGGACAAATGAGCCGTGTAATAGAACTTGCAGCCGACGGAAAGGTAATTAGTAAAATAGATTTTAAATACCGCTCCAAAGGAAACATATTTAAAGGCCGGGCCAGTGTATTGGTTTTTGGTAAACGATATTACCAGGGGTATTAATAAAAATTGAAGTTTGATAATAAAAGTTGCCGGTATTGTCCGGCAATTTTATTTTAGTAGTTATAAAATTATTCTTGTAAAATGGAAAGCTCGGCTGAGAATAATAAAATTATTCAAACACAGGTAATCATTATTGGAGCAGGGCCTGCAGGTGCAATGTCGTCTGTCTTTCTCTCCAAAGCCGGTATTCATCATATCATCATTGAAAAAGAAATTTTTCCGAGAGATAAAATTTGTGGCGATGCCTGTAGTGGCAAATCGGTATTTGTATTGAAAAAAGCCAACCCCAAATGGCTGGATGAAATATTTATAAACAAGGCCGAAAACCTTGCCTGCAATGGACTTTTATTTGTTTCTCCCAACGGAAAAAAACTCTCTCTTCCATTTTCAAAAACCGGCCAACCACAACAACATGCTGCCGGGTTTGTAACGCCCCGTTTGGTATTTGATAATTTTCTTTTTAATAAAATCACTTCACCCTATGCAACCATTTACCAAAAGGCAACCGTAAAAAAAATTACAAGAGAAAATAAAGCCGTTACTGTAGAAATAGAATATCAGGGAGGAACAAGAACAATAACATCGCCACTAATAATTGGTGCAGATGGAGATAAAAGTATGGTAAGAAAAACTTTTGTAAACAATGATATGGTTTCAAAAACAGGCTGTGTAGGGCTTAGGGGATATTATAAAAATGTAAGTGGCTTTCATGAAAATAATTTTATTGAATTACATTTTTTGAAAGAATTGCTACCGGGGTATTTCTGGATATTTCCTCTAAGCAATGGCAATGCCAATGTGGGTGTAGGCATGCTCTCTGAAGTAGTGAGGGCAAAAAAAATAAACCTGCGAGAATTGATGCTACATGCCATACAAAACAACCCCAATATTAGAGAGCGATTTGCGAATGCAACATTGGTAGATAAAATACAGGGCTGGGGATTGCCAATGATGAACAAACCAATACCCCTTTCTGGCGATCATTATTTACTCACCGGTGATGCTGCCCGCCTGATTGATCCATTTAGCGGCGAAGGTATTGGCAATGCACTATACAGCGGCATGCTTGCAGCGCAGGCAGCGGAAGCTTTGCTAAAAGAAAATAAATTTAGCGCTGATGAAATAAAAGTTAAATACGATGATGTATTATACAGAAATATTGGTGATGAATTAAAAATGGGTAAGCTTCTTCAAAAACTAAGCAGGCAAGGATGGTTGTTTAACTTAGTAGTAAACAAAGCCAATAAAAGCCAAACATTAAATACAGCTCTTACCTCCATGTTTTCTGACCTCGATTTAAAAAAACAACTACGCAAGCCGTCATTTTATGCCAAAATACTTTTTAATAAATGAGTAAAGGATTAGGCATTTTATTATCGAAGCTTTGTGCCTATTAGGCTTTTCCTTTATTTACTTTTTGTGATGATAAAAAATAAAGGCTGTATCAATAAAAGCTAAAAATTAGTTTTTTGCTGATTCAACCTAAATGAGTAAATGCTGTTTACTTTTTTAAAATATCTAATACAGTTGCATACATAACTTCAGCGCCAAGCGCTAAATCAGGATAAGAGGCATACTCTAATGGGTTGTGGCTAATACCATCTTTGCAGCGCACAAAAATCATCCCGTAATCGCAGGCATAGCTCAGGGCTAGTGCATCATGAAAAGGGCCACTCATCAACTCCGGCGCATCTAAGTGTAATGCTTCGCAATTATTTTTTATTATGGCTTTGATCCATTCGGCACAATAGCGAGGCTCACTATTGGTATCTTCTTTAATGGTATAAGTGAGTTTGTGTTTTTGGGTGATGCTTTCTATCTTTTGCATTAATTGTGCTTCGTAGCGATGGCGGCGGTCTAAGTCAATATCTCTTAAATCGATGGTGAACTCGGTTTGTTCGGCTATAATATTTCTACTTGCCGGAAAAACATTGATAGTGGCTACTGTACCTACAGTAGGAGCGCTTGTATCCTGTGTGGCTATTTCATTTACAGCTACAATAATTTCTGCTGCACCTAATAAAGAATCTTTGCGAAGAGGCATGGGTACAGAGCCGGTATGGCCCGCCTGGCCTTTAAGCGTTACCGTTAGCCAAAGCGGCCCCGATATGCCGGTTACAATCCCAATGGGTTTATTGGCTATATCTAATACAGGGCCTTGCTCAATATGCAATTCTAAAAAACAAAAAATACTGCCTGGTGCATATTCTGATTCTTTAAATTTTGTAATATCACATCCAAAATCTTTTAATGCCTGCTCCCTTGTAATGCCGTCTTTGTCGGTACGTTGCAGTTCGCCGTCTTCTAATTTTCCTAATATGCCGCGGCTGCCAAATAATCCTTTATTAAATCGCCAGCCTTCCTCATCGGCAAAGGAAATAATTTCTATGTTTCTTTTAGGGTTGATATTATTTTCTTTTAAAGTGGCTACTACTTCTATAGCGCACAGTACGCCTGCTACGCCATCAAACCGGCCGCCGTAGGGCTGCGAATCTAAGTGAGAGCCCATCATTAATACGGGCAATGTAGTATCGGCGCCTTCTAATGTTCCGATGAGGTTGCCAAAATTATCAATCCTTGTTTTCATGCCTGCATCCTGCATCCATGATGCTGCTAATTCAAAAGCTTTTTTTTCATCTGCAGAATGTGCCGGCCTGTTGGTGCCGGTGCTGCCTATTTTGCCAATCATACTCATGGCTTCAAAGTGTTGTTGCAGGCGGCTTTCATTTATTTTCATCTGATAAATATTTTTTTTGGATATTTTTTTTATTCAAATTATTGTGTGATAAAATTGAATGTAAAACTATGTACATACGCTTTGATAAAAGTGGATGAGCGGTATGCCGTACAAGAGTGCGACGCAACGATGATGCCATGAAAAACAAATGTTGGTAACATAAATATTTTAATGGTCATTCAACGGCAAACCCTCTGCCTGCCACATTTTCCAGTTGATGTATTCGGGCGCTACCCTGTGCTCTTGCATGGTTATGCAATTATCTACCGGGCATACCAATTGGCAAAGGTTGCAGCCTACACATTCTTCTTCTTTAATGCTGTAAGTGTTGTAGGGCTTACCATATTGCAGTTGGATAGATTGGTGTGAAGTATCTTCACAAGCAATGTAGCATAGGCCGCAATGCACACATTTATCCTGGTTGATATTGGCAATATGATGGTAATTGATATCGAGGTCTTCCCAATGTGTGATGGTATCTACCGATTTTCCTATAAAATCTGTGGTAGTTTTAAAACCTTTTTCATCCATCCAATTGCTCATGCCCTCGCACATATCTTCTACAATGCGGAAACCATGCGTCATTGCCGCCGTACATACTTGTACGTTAGTAGCGCCAAGCAACATAAATTCTACGGCATCTTTCCAATTGCTTACTCCGCCAATGCCGGAGATTGGAACTTTTTTAGTAGTAGCATTTTGTGCGATGGTTGTCAAAAATTTTAGGGCTATTGGTTTTACTGCAGGGCCGCAATAGCCGCCAAACACGCTCTTGCCTCCTACATAAGGGTTGGGCACAAGTGTGTTTAAATCTACGCCGGTAACGGATTGTATGGTATTGATTAACGATAATCCATTAGTACCTGCTTCTACTACTGCTTTGCCGGTAGGCACTACAGAGTGCACATTGGGAGTAAGCTTTGTAATGACGGGAATGGTAGCGGCTTCCATTACCCACTCTACTACCATGCGTGCAATGTCGGGGTCTTGCCCTACGGCAGCGCCCATGCCACGCTCTGTCATACCATGTGGGCATCCAAAGTTTAGCTCAAAGCCATGTGCGCCGGTTTGCTCTACTTTTTTTATTAATTCGTGCCAGCTTTTTTTATCATTATCTGCCATTAAAGAAACTACCATTGCCCTGTCGGGAAATAATTTTATACATTCTTCAATTTCTTTGAGATTAATATTTAATGGCCTGTCGCTAATGAGTTCAATATTATTAAAGCCCATAACTTTATGCCCGCCATAATTAACGGCCGAATATCTTGAGGATACATTCTTCACCTGTGAGCCAAGGGTTTTCCATACAACGCCGCCCCAGCCTGCCTCAAAGGCCCTGAGTACATTTATTTTTTTATCAGTGGGCGGTGCACTTGCCAGCCAAAAAGGATTGGGGGACTTAATGCCTAAAAAATTAGAACTGATATCTGCCATGATGAAAAATTTAGAATGACAATGAATTGTTGATGTACTAAAATATTTTGATGCTTAGTTTTTTCCATTTAAAAAATGTAGAATGGCTTCTGCACCATCTTTACCGGCCTGCACAGCATCTACTACTTCTTTGCCGCCATTTACACAATCGCCGCCGGCAAATACACCGGGTATATTGGTAACAGATTTTTCTGCCACCGAAATTTTACCACTATTATTTGCAAGCGCTGCTTTTGTTACCAATGTTTCAAAAGCTGTTTGCCCGGCAGCTTTAATAACCATATCTACATCCAGCACAAACTCTTCGCCGGTAGCTACCGGCGATTTTCTGCCGCTGGCATCAGGCGCACCTAAAGCCATTTTGCTCACTTTTAATGCGGTTACTTTTCCCTGCTCGCCCAATATCTCTGCCGGCGCTGCTAGCCAAATTATTTTACATCCATCTAATTTTGCAATGGCCAATTCTACATCGGTGCAGGGCATTTCTTCTTCGGTGCGTCTATACAGCATCGTTACTTCTTTAGCGCCGAGGCGCTTTGCCTGTGTGGCTGCATCTATTGCCGTCATACCCATGCCAATTACGGCTACTTTATCGCCTACAGGCACATTGCTATATCCACCGCTTCTTAGCCTGTAAATAAAATCAATGGCATCTTCTACACCTTCCAGGTTTTCGCCCGGTATATTTAACTGCCTTGCCAGGCCTACCCCAATGGCTACATACACGGCATCAAATTTTGATTGCAGGTCTTCTAAAAAAATATTTTTCCCCCATTCTTTTTCATACTCAATAGTAATACCTCCAATGCCGGTGATATAATTTACTTCATCTTCGCAAAATTGGGGCGTTACTTTATAAGCCGCAATTCCATACGTCATTAAACCTCCGCCTTTTTTTTCTTTTTCAAAAATGCTAACATCTACGCCCTCTCTTGCCAGCATGTGGGCGCAGCTAAGCCCGGCAGGCCCTGCTCCAATTACAGCTACTTTCTTTCCGGTATTTTCTTTTCGCTTAAATAATTGCCAGCCATTTGCCATAGCAGTTTCGGTAGAATAGCGTTGCAGCTTTGCAATATGTATGGGCTCTTCGTGCATCAAATTATACACACAACTTCCCTCGCATAATTTTTCTACCGGGCATACTTTGCTACAACCTGCCCCCATAATGTTTGATAAAAAAATGGTATGGGCGCTTCCCTTAATATTTTCAGTAGTTATTTGCTTAATAAACTTTGGAATATTGATGCTGGTAGGGCATGCTTTTATACAAGGGGCATCATAGCAAAATAAACAACGGTTGGCCTCTACCATGGCTGCATCTTTTGTTTCAAATGGAGGGTGTATGTCATTAAAATTTTGCCGGTACTCCTCCACTGTAAGACGGTTGTTTTTTATCATCTCATTAATATTTATTCAATTGAAATAATTCTTTCTTAGTAAAAATAATTTACAACTCGGTGATTTTACCATAGGTTTCGGGCCTCCTGTCTCTAAAAAACTGCCACTTGCTTCTCACCTGTTCTATTAAATCCAAATCAAACTCTGCCATCAATAGTTCATCCTTATCGTCAGATGCTGTTGCAATAATTTCGCCCAAAGGATTTACAAAATAAGAGGTGCCATAAAATTTTCCCAAGTTCCAGGGCGCTTCTGTGCCAACCCTGTTAATACATCCCATAAAATATCCATTGGCAACCGCATGGGCAGGTTGTTCTAATTTCCATAAATATTGCGATTGGCCCACCGTGGTGGCAGATGGATTGTACACAATCTCTGCGCCATTTAAGCCAAGGCACCTGGCTCCGTCAGGGAAATGCCTGTCGTAACAAATGTACACACCTACCTTTGCATAATTTGTTTGAAATACAGGATAGCCAAGGTTTCCGGGCTTAAAGAAAAACTTTTCCCAAAAGCCGCCCGTATGTGGAATATGATTTTTTCTATACTTGCCCAGGTAAGTGCCGTCAGCATCTATTACCGCTGCAGTATTGTACAATACGCCCGGTTGCTCTTTTTCATAAACCGGCACAATCATTACCATGCCATATTTTTTTGCATACGCCTGCATACGCTCTATTGTAGGCCCGGGCACGGTTTCGGCAGATGCATACCATTTTGCATCCTGCCCCGGGCAAAAATATGGTGTATTAAAAATTTCCTGAAAACATAATATTTGCACTCCTTTACTGCCGGCCTCTTCTATTAATGGAATATGTTTTTTTTCCATGGCATCCATTATTTCTGCAATGCTTCCCTCGCCTTCTGTTATAGGGAGCGACATTTGTATTAATCCCGATTTTATTTTTCTTGCCATCGTATTTTTTTTTGTTATCAACATTTGTTTTCATGGCAGCATCCTTGCGTCGCACTCTTGTACAGTAGATTATCTACTCATCTTTTTTTAAGCATTAGTAAGTTGCAACTATATTGTTTGTGCTACTTTATTTCTTTTAATAAACTTACCAAATCCTTTATCTATCAGGCATTCATTATTATCTATGGCAATGGTACCACGCAATATCACCGTTTTTACTTTGCCTGTTAGCTCCCAACCTTCGTAGCCACTGTAATCTACATTCATGTGGTGAGTGTTTACAGAAATGGTATGCTTTTCGTTGGGATCAAATATTACAATGTCTGCATCGCTACCAATGGCAATAGTACCTTTGCGGGGAAACATGCCAAATATTTTTGCAGGGTTGGTACAGGCTACTTCTACATATTTATTTAAAGTAATTTTATTTTTAGCAACGCCCTCGCTGTAAAGCAATTCCATACGGTTTTCTACCGCAGGGTGGCCATTGGGTATTTTACTAAAATCATCTTTGCCCATAAGTTTTTGCTCCCACATAAAAGGGCAATGGTCTGTAGCTACTACATTTACCAACCCCTGATTAATACCGGCCCACAAGGTAGCCTGGTCTTTCTTTTCACGAAGCGGTGGGCTCATCACCCATTTGGCTCCTTCAAAGTTTTTTTCATATAGAGATGCATCCAATAATAAATATTGAATACAGGTTTCTACAAATACTTTTTGATTTCTTTTGGTAGCATTGCGTACTGCATTTAACGCCCCTTCGCAGGTTAAGTGTACAATGTAGCCGGGGCAGCCTGTGTAGTTAATCATATCTACAAAGCGCTCGCTGGCTTCTGCCTCTGTTACTTCCGGCTGCGATAAATAATGATACAGCGGAGCAAGATTACCTTCTTCTTTATTTTTTTGTACCAGGTAGTCAATCATATCGCCATTGGTGGCATGTACATTTATGAGGCCACCATGTTTTTTTACTTCTTCCATCAGCCCTACCATCTGCCTGTCGTCTATCATCAATGCACCTTTGTAAGCCATAAAGGTTTTAAAAGATGTGATCCCTTCTCTTTCTATAAAGTCTTTTATTTCTTTTCGGGTATTTTCATTAAAATCTGTTACTGCCATGTGAAAGCTGTAATCGCCCACGCAATTATCATTGCTTCGGCTTTGCCACTCTGCTAAAGCATCATGCAAACTATTGCCTTGTTTTTGCAAAATAAAATCTATGAGCATGGTAGTGCCGCCATACAATGCAGCACGGGTACCAGTTTCGTAGGTATCGCTGCTGTAAGTGCCCATAAAGGGCATGGATAAATGCACATGCGGGTCTATGCCGCCCGGAAAAATTAATTTACCTGTAGCATCTATTACTTTATCGGCCTTCATAGCCAGGTTTTTGCCAATGGCCACAATGGTTTCAGCTTCTATAAAAATATCTGCAATGTAGTTATCTGTTGCAGTTACGATATTTCCATTTTTAATAATTAGTGACATAACATTTTTTTTATTCGCTTAAAAAAAGCAGAGTAATGTATTGACAGTACAAGAGTGCGACGCAACGATGCCGATGCCTGCACTCTGCTGGTTACCTAATATTTTTTTTCATCAATAAATAATACAACCATCCACTTACTGCAAACCCTACAAACCAGGCATAATTATACAAATGCGAAATCCATTGTGGAAATGCAGTGGCTGAAATAATTTTTACCTGCAATAAAAAGCCCGGAATATTGGGCAAGATACCTACTATCAAAGCTACGATTGCTTTGTTATTAAAGCCATTGGTATATTGGTATGCTCCCTGGTAGCTGTACAAATCTTGTAACAACAGCTTTTGTTTTCTAATAAAAAAATAATCTACAATCATGATGCCGCCCACCGGGCCCAGCAGGCTGGAGTAAGCAATAAGCCATGTAAAAATATACCCGTTGGGGTCGGCCATTAATTTCCACGGAAATATTAGCACGCCAATAATGCCGGTGATGTAGCCCCCTGTTTTAAAATTTATTTTTGCCGGAGAGAGGTTTGAAAAATCATTGGCGGGGCTTACAATATTGGCTGCAATATTGGTAGCAAGTGTAGAGATGATGATGCCAATCATGGCAAAGCTTACCATTATTTTGCTATCAAATTTTCCGGCGAGTTGTACAGGATCCCACTCGGGGCTGCCATAAATAATAGCCGATGCAGAAGTAACGACAACGCCTACAAATGCAAACAAAGTCATAGATGGTGGTAGCCCTATTGCCTGCCCACGGAGTTGCGCTTTTTGACTTTTAGCATAGCGGGTAAAATCGGGTATGTTTAAAGAGAGAGTAGCCCAAAAACCAACAACTGCGGTGAGTGCCGGAAAAAAGAAAGTAAAAAAATCGTGGTTGTTTGCAAATTTTGAAGGCTCACTTAAAATAGGCCCTAACCCTTTGGCGGCTACAATTGCCCAGCAAAATAATGCGATAGCAGCAAGCGGTAAAAAAAATGCTTTGAATACTAAAAGCTTTCTAATACTTTCTACTCCTTTGTACACAATAAACATATTGAGCAACCAAAATAAAATAAAACAGAGCCCCGGTATGGCCTGCGGAAATAAGGTAGCATTATTAATTGGCGCTAAAGATGGCATCCATGCACGCAATAAATTGTAAAGAGATGCGCCGCCAATCCAGGTTTGAATACCAAACCATCCGCATGCTACTACTGCTCTTAGCATGGCAGGTATATTGGCTCCACGAGTGCCAAAGCTTGCCCTGGCCATTACGGGAAAAGGAATGCCATATTTTGCACCTGCATGCCCGTTAAGCAACATGGGTACCAATACAATGGAGTTGCCAATAAAAATAGTAAGTACTGCCTGCCACCAGCTCATCCCCTGATTTATCATAGAGCTGGCCATGGTGTAAGTAGGGATGCAGAGGCTCATACTTATCCAAAGTGCGGCATAGTTCCATGTACCCCAGGTGCGCTTATCCATTGGTATGGGCGCCAGGTCTTCATTTATAAGCGATGTGGCTGCTATGGTATTGGCTTCTGTCAAAAAAAAAATTATTTTGAAAATAAAGAAAATGAAATGTTGTAGTAAAAAATTATTCCGTCATTGCATCTGCAATTAAGAGCGCTTCTGAAATAATCTTTAACCCTTCATCTATCTGCTCTTTGGTAATGCATAATGGCGGTGCAATAAATACAAAGCTCCATTTTACAAATGTGTACATGCCAAGTTCTTTTATTTTAGCAGCCACTTTATTCATTACTACACACTCATCGGGCTTTGCATTGTAAGGGGCCATTGGCTCTTTGGTAGTTTTATTTTTTACCAGCTCAAGGCAGCCCAGCAATCCTGTGTTTCGCCAATCGCCAATACTTGGATGCTTTTGTTTTAATATTTCTATTTGTGCATTCAAATATTTTTCCATGGCAAGCGTATTTTCTATCAGGCCTTCATCTTCATAAATTTTAAGGGTTTCTAATGCAGCAGCGCAAGCCACAGGGTGTGCAGAATAAGTGAGGCCCAATGGCAATACGGCATCATCATATTTGGCAGCTATTTTATCACTCACCTGCAGGCAGCCAAAGGGCAAATAGCCACAGGTAAGCCCTTTGGCCATTGCAATCATATCGGGGATAATTCCATGATTTTGGAATCCAAACCATTTACCTGTACGGCCAAGCCCACTCATTACTTCATCCATTATCATTAATATGCCATGCTTGTTGGTAATTTCTCTTACAGCTTTTAAGTAACCTTTGGGGTATTGTAAACAACCAGATGTGCCGCTCTCACCTTCTAAAATAATGGCGGCAATATTGCCCGGCCCTTCGTAGGCGATTACTCTTTCAAGTTGTGCTATTGATTCTTTCAATAAATTTTCTTCTCCATATTCCCAACGGTATAAATATGGTAAATCAAAGTGTACAAAGTTGGGCGCCTGCTGAGCATCTACCGGTATTCGGCGTGGGTCGCCTCCGGCAGATATGGCTCCCATTGTAGCTCCGTGGTATGATTGATAACGGGTAAGTATTTTATGACGGCCTGTATAAAGCCGTGCTAATTTTATTCCATTTTCTATGGAAGTGGCGCCGCAAAGGGTGAAGAAAGATTTGTTTAAATCGCCGGGGCAAATTTCTGATAGCCTTTTGCCGAGGTCTGCACGTGCTTTGGTAACACAGCTTGGTGATACATAAGCTACTTCCTGCATTTGATTTACTACTGCCTGAGTAACACGCTGGTTACCATGCCCAATATTTACATTCATCAACCCCGATGAAAAATCTAAAATTTTTTTTCCATCATAATCATACAAGTACACCCCTTCGGCATATTTTACGGCAATAGGATTGGTGCCTTTTTGTTTGCTCCACGAAAACAATGTGTATTGTTGTGCATCCTGTATAATTTCTGCTGCTTCGGTTAATGTTTGTGTGCTCATATTTTTATTATTTGAAAGTTATAAAATTTTATAGGAATTGGTATTTTAATATCAAACCCTTACTCCCATTAGTTTATTCTTTATTTACTTTTTGAGTTGATACAAAAAGGAACAAAAAAATCAAGGCTGCATAAATTTGCTTTTCTCTTTCTGCCTAATGCTATAAATCTTGCAGTACCAGATATTTTAAAATAAAACCTTTATTCCTATCGGGTTTTTCTTTATTTACTTTTTGTCTTGATACAAAAAGTAACAAAAAAATCAAGGCTGCATAAAAAAAATATTTTGCCAGTGATGGCTTAGCAATATTTTTAACTCATCCAATTGATTCCCGCTTCGGGGTTCCATTTGGTTGTACTCTTTTTTAATTTTGTCCAAAATTCAATAGAGCTTTTACCGGTAATATCACCCACGCCAAATTTACTTTCATTCCATCCGCCAAAGCTAAAAGGCTCACGGGGTACGGGCACACCTACATTTACACCAATCATACCGGCGCTTGCATGATCAATAATATACCTGGCCATGCCCCCGTTTTGTGTAAATACACTTGCTGCATTTCCATAAGGATTTGCATTTTCAATTGCCAGCGCTTCATCCACCGTTTTGGTACGCATGATAGAAATAACGGGCCCAAAAATTTCTTCGGTAGCCACACTCATTTGTGGCGTAACATAATCAATAACTGTAGGGCCTACATAGCAGCCATTTTCTTTTCCATCCACTTTTGCATTTCGCCCATCTACCAATATTTTTGCACCATCTTTTTCTGCCTGGCTTATATAATTTTCTATCCGCTCTTTTGAAGCTTTATTAATTACAGCTCCAAGATTTTGGCCCGGCACTATTTTTTTAGCCTCTTCACATATTTTATCAATAATCTGGTCTACATTACCTACCCCTATCATGGCGCTAGCAGCCATACAGCGTTGGCCCGCACATCCACTCATACTGGCTGCTACATTTTGTGCCGTCATGTCGGGTATGGCATCTGGCAAAACCATTAAATGATTTTTTGCGCCTCCCAGTGCCAGGCATCTTTTAAGTTGTTGTGTGGCTCTTTGATAAACTATTTTAGCAATTTTAGTACTTCCTACAAATGATACAGCTTCAATACCCGGATGATCGCAAATGGCATTTACAATTTCCACATCGCCATGCACAATATTAAATACCCCATCGGGCAAGCCTGCTTCTTTTAATAATTCGGCCAGCCGGCCACAGCTCAATGGTACTTTTTCAGAGGGCTTTATTATCATACAATTTCCTAAAGCAATAGCATTGGGTATGGTCCACATGGGTACCATGCTCGGAAAATTAAATGGAACAATAGATGCCACCACCCCAAGCGGAGCATGCTCTGTACGGCACTCCACGCCACGGCTCACTTCCAATACTTCGCCACTAATTAATTGCGGTAAAGAAGTGGCAAACTCCGTAAGCTCTACACATTTTTCAATTTCTGCTACTGACTCTCCATGCGTTTTCCCATTCTCTTCGCTGCACAAGGCTGCTAACTCTTGCAGTTTTTTTTCCAATAAAGTTTTAAGCCTGAAAAATACCTGCACCCTTTCTTTAATGGGTGTACGGCTCCAGGTTACAAATGCTTTTTTAGCAGCACTTACTGCTGTATCAAGGTCTGATGCGTTTGATAACGGAACAGTTGATAATAAGCTGCCATCCAAAGGAGAAACTACATCCAATTTTTTTTGAGAGGATGATTTTTCAAATTTTCCATTGATAAAATTTTCAATTGCTGTATATTTCATAATATTAAAATTCTGCTTTTTTTATATTTTTTCCGAATATAAATATAAATAATGCATTTTATACCTAAAAAAATATTTATTTTTAATTATCCTAAAATTTATAAAATCTTTAAAGATGTCCCAGCCCTTACATTTTACATTAGATGAACTCGATTTCAAAATCCTCTCCTGCCTGCAAAAAGATGGCCGCATGTCATTTACAGAAATGGCAGATGCACTCAAAGTATCTGTAGGTACTATCCGCACCCGTTTCAACAAATTAATAGAAGATGGCACCATTAGCATTATTGGAAGAGTAGATGCCGATAAAGTTGGCTTTAAATGCTATGCCCATATTGCCGTATTTGTGAGGCCTGCTACATTAAAAGAAAAAATTGCCCAAAAAATTTCCAAACTTCCCGAAGTAAGTTTTTTGGCGATGACGTCAGGCGATTACGACCTCGAAGTAGATGTAATGTGCCGGGACAATAACCACCTGGTAGAGTTTGTAAATGACATCAGTAAATTAGAAGGAGTACATCAAACCAAAACCACTATTTACTTTAAAGTGTACAAGTATGCACAGCCCGACCTTAAACTTTTGAAATAATATTTTTTAAATTTTTGTACGCAAACAATATTTCGCTCATCAGCATTTGCCCCGCTTTTCACTCCAAGTCCTCGTAACTACTACGTAGTTACTGCGGGCTTTCCGTTTCAATCGGGCGTAGTCTTCAGCTTCTTATCCATTTGCATCAGTAGAAAAAAATAACCGAATGTATTTTCTATTTCATCTTCATAAAAAATTATCATTCAAACTCCCAAACGGATTTATACACAGCATTTTTTTCTACATAAGTAATAAAAGAATGATAAAAAACATCCGCAGCAATCGTTGCACTATCGCCAATTACAATTAATTTTTCTTTAGCACGGGTAATAGCAACATTCATTCTGCGGTAATCTTTCAAAAAACCAATATCAGCATCATCATTGCTTCTAACAAGAGAAATAATAATATTTTCTTTCTCCTGCCCCTGAAAGCTATCAATAGTGCTGATACGCAAATTGCCTGGCAGCAATGTTTTTGCCGCAGTTACCTGAGCAGCATAAGGCGACAAAAATGCTGTTTGCAACAAATCTAATTGCTCTGATTCTATTATTTTTTTTACTATTTCCAGCTCGCCATCATTTTGCAAACTGCTACCATCATCGCCCATCTTTTCGTTAAAGCCAGAGCCTGCAGTATCTATAAAAATAATATGCTTCCCCATATTTGAAAGATGGCTCGCCGTTTGTAAACGTCCATCATAAAAATAATTGCTCGAAAAGGCAGCAATGTTTTCCCTCATCCGGTATTGGGTATCTAATAAAAAAACATTGCTCATTGCACTTATAGCTTTTTCTAAAATAGAAATATTGAACCCGGCCTTTGCAGCCTGCTGGCTCAATACTGTAGGCGGCAATTGTAAATGATCGCCTGCAAGTACAAACTTTTTAGCATAAGGAAAAATGCACCAGGCAAGAGGTTCTATACACTGACCGGCTTCATCCATTACCAAAGTACCAAACGATATATGTTGCAGCCCTGCATCGTATAGCCCAATGGGCGTGCCGCATATTACCTGCGCTTCTGCATACAATTTTTCTTCGTTGTAAGCTCTTATTTTTTTTATTTCTGCACGAATATTTTTTACCTCTTTAAATAATAGGTTACGCTGCTCTTTTTCTTCTTTGCCAAATTTTCTTTTATATTTCAGCGCCATTTTTCTAAACTCCTCAGCCCTTATTTTTAACTGTTTTATTTCTTTTTGCTGCTTACCATTTGCCAATTTTCCTTCTGGCGTATGTGCAAATATTTCTGCATCTACTTTGCCGGTATTGCCTACTCTTAGCACAGTTAGCTGCCGGGCTATAAGCCCTTTGCAAATATTATCTACGGCTGTATTGCTCGGGGCGCTTAGCAATATTTTTTCGCCGGCTTTTACTAATTGTGCAATGGCTTCTACCAGGGTGGTAGTTTTGCCGGTGCCGGGCGGGCCATGTACTATTACCATATCTGTATTGTGCACAATAGCTGCTACAGCCTGCTGCTGGCTTGCATTAAGCTGTTTGTTTACATATAAAATACCTTCAGTATTATTTTCGACGGACTCTTTGTTACCTGCCGAAGGAGTATGTATTTTTTGAAATAAATTAAATAAGAAAGTATTTTTTTCCAGCTCATTCAATACGGTTTTCATTACCACAGTAGTTCGCTGGTCGGGCGCTAATTTAATTCCCACATTATTATCTTCAATCCAATCCGGAAAATCGGGAGCATACAATCTGCATTCCCCATACTTTCCATCAAAACTCAGCAATAATCCTTTTACAGGTTCTTCCTGCAGGCAAAAACATTCAATGGCGGCGCCGTCTTTAAACTGGTTTGCCTCTACCGGAAAATTTATTTTAAAATTTATTTCAGGGTAGTCGGCATAGCCAAAATTTTTGTTGGTAATAATGATGGGGTGTATGGCAAGGCCTTCGGCTTTTAATGATTTTAATGTATGCTGTTGATTCAAGGCATACCTCTTTACCTGCTCTTCTTCTTCAAGATTAATACAGTGAATTAAATTTTTTATTTCAGTATTGGTTGCAGGCATTGATGTATAAAATTAAATTAAAACAAAAAAGCCTCTCAAAAAAATGAGAGGCTTTGGCTGGGGTTGTGTCGGGATGGCAAGATTCGAACTTGCGACCTCCTGGTCCCAAACCAGGCGCGATAACCGGGCTACGCTACATCCCGAACAATTAAGCTGTTAGTAAGAGCAAAAAAATGCTGCGGAGAGGGTGGGATTCGAACCCACGGTACAGTGTAACCCGTACGACGATTTAGCAAACCGTTCCTTTCGGCCTCTCAGGCACCTCTCCATCTTGTAGCCTGCACCTTATTTAAGGGGCAGCAAAAATACAATTGTATCACATACAAGCCAAATCAAAATGGCAATAAATACAAACTATTTATTTCTTCAAAAAAAAATGACTGCTAAAAACAAAAACCGGGCAAAAAGCCCGGATAATTATTATGACTAAAAAATAAAATATTACATGGCAGCCAATTGTACTTTTTGCTGAAGCTCCAGTACACTTTCTTTAAATAAATTATCTGTATCCATCAGGTCTTTCACAGTTTGACAACTATGAATTACAGTGGTATGATCCCTGCCGCCAAAATGCTCGCCAATGGTTTTTAAAGAATTTTTTGTAAATGCTTTTGATAAATACATGGTAATTTGCCGGGCCTGTACTATTTCTCTTTTCCGGGTTTTTTGTAATAATTTATCGTAGGGCACGTCAAAATAATCGCATACCATTTTCTGTATTGCGTCGATAGTAATCTCTTTACTTGAAGATTTTACAAAATTTCTAAGTACTTTTTTCGCCAACTCAAGGTCAATTTCCCTCTTATTTAGCGAAGATTGTGCCAATAATGAAATGAGCGCCCCTTCTAACTCTCGTACATTGCTATTAATATTATACGCAATATATTTTACCACTTCTCTTGGCATTTCAAGCCCATCGGCCTTCATCTTGTTTTCGAGTATTTCTATTTTAGTTTCGTAATCGGGCAACTGAAGGTCGGCGCTTAGCCCCCATCTAAACCTGCTTAACAATCTTTCCTGCACCCCTTCAAGGTCTTTAGGCGATTTATCGCTGGTTAATATTAATTGCTTACCACTTTGATGTAGGTGGTTGAAAATGGAGAAAAATGCATCCTGCGATTTTTCGGCCCTGCTAAAAAACTGGATATCGTCAATAATTAATACATCTATCAACTGGTAAAAATGTATAAAATCATTAATGGCATTATTACGGCCATGGTCTATAAACTGATTGATAAATTTTTCTGAACTTACATATAGCACCACTTTATTTTGGTGCAACCTTTTTACCTCATTTCCTATAGCCTGAGCAATATGTGTTTTGCCAAGGCCTACTCCGCCATATATTACTAATGGATTAAAGGCGGTGGCGCCAGGTTTTTCTGCCACGGTTTTGCCGGCCCGGCGGGCTACCCTGTTGCAATCTCCTTCAATAAACGAATCGAAGGTATAAGCCTGATTAAGCTGCGGATCAATCTGCATCTTTTTTAAACCCGGTATTACAAATGGGTTCTTTACAGGATTATTTATTACTAAAGGAAAATCCATTTCGTTATTTGAAAATGATTTGTAACCGTGCCCTGGCACATCCATTGTTAAGGGCTTACTTTTACTATTACCACTATCCACCATTATTCTATACTCAAGTCTTGCTTCTTTCCCCAACTCTCTCTTTAATGTTTTTGCAAGTAATGATACATAATGCTCTTCAAGGTACTCATAAAAAAACTGACTTGGTACCTGTATGGTTAAAATTTTATCTTTTAACCCAACCGGTACTATTGGTTCAAACCATGTTTTAAAATGTTGCCATTCTACAATATCCTTGATAATCTCCAAACAATTAGACCATACTTTATCAAAAGCTTTCTCCATTATACCTTAAGCAATTTATATATTGAGTTATTATTTTCTTTCCGGGTGATGAGGACCAAAAAATTTTTTCATTTAATTATGCAAAAAATTATTCGGTGGGACAGCGAATATCAAAAGAAATTGTTGAAAAAAAAATTTTTTATTTATTTGTTTTTTTCAAAATAACCACAGTATGGCAATATCCATTTAAAAAAAAATCTTTGAAAGCTAATAGCAGTATAATTATGCTATTTTTTTGCCATAAAAAAAGAGATTTTCCCTTTTTTTACTCAAAAAGAAATTTATTCACATTTTACCTTTTTTACCCAATTACCCCTACCCCAATTGGGTTATTGTTTTTTTTGTAAAAAACAATTATGTATGCAAAATAACTTTACATTTGAGCCCTTAAATTTATTTTTTTATGAGTTACGAACTTACCGGAAAATTAGTGGCAAAATATGATACTGTACAAAGAACCGAAACTTTTAAAACAAGGGAATTTGCGGTAGAAAAAACGGAAGATATTAATGGCAGAACAATTGTAAACTACGCAAAGTTTCAATGTGTGCAGGATAAAACCACCATTATAGACCGGGTGAATATTGGTGATGAAATAAAAGTATATTTCAACATTAAAGGAAGCAAGTGGGAAAAAGACGGTAAGGTAAATTACATTACAAACTTAGATGCCTGGCGTATTGAACAAATACTGAAAACCAGCGCCAACAGTGCAATTGACAATGAATACATGGAACCATTAGATACTTTTTCATCTACAGCGCCAGATGCAGTAGATGACCTGCCTTTTTAAACATTGCTATAAAATATTTTTTAAATGGCTTTGTATTAAAGTATCTGCTTCCCTAAATTATTTTGAAGGGTTTTGTGTTTTTATTAAGCTGAATAAACTTGCAGGCTCTTACCAATGCTCATAAAATTAAAAGAGTATGCAACAAAAAATCTCTTTCAAAATTTTACCTTCAGAAGCATCAGATGATACTGCCGTAAAAAAAATAATAGCTGCTGCTGCTTCCAAAAAAATTTCAGACATTTCCGGATACCATGTTATCAAAAAATCTATAGATGCCCGTGGCAAAAATGTTTTTTTTCATTTTACGGTTAATGCATTTATAGGAGAGCCCTATTATGCTGCTGCTCATAAAAAAATTGAATTTAAAGATGTACACAAGGCCTCCAAAAAAATCATAATCATTGGCGCCGGGCCTGCCGGCTTATTTGCCGCCTTAAAATTAATAGAGCAAGGTGTGCAGCCCATTATTTTAGAAAGAGGAAAAGATGTAAGAAGCCGAAGGCGTGACCTGGCAATTTTGAACAAAGAAGGTATATTAAATGAAGAAAGTAATTACTGCTTTGGCGAAGGAGGAGCCGGTACTTATAGCGATGGAAAATTATATACCCGTAGCAGTAAAAGAGGTGATATAGAACGCATCTTAAACCTGTTTGTACAATTTGGGGCAACTGAAAATATTTTGTACGATGCCCATCCCCATATAGGCACTAATAAACTTCCGCAAATTATTACTGCAATACGAAAGCAAATTACTGCTAGTGGCGGCATTTTTTTATTTGAAAAAAAAGTAGTTGATCTTAAAATAACCCATGAAGAAATAAAAGCTGTTATTACTGCAGATGGCGATACTTTTTCGGCAGATGCTTTTATTTTAGCTACCGGCCACTCTGCCAACGATATTTTTGAGCTTTTGTATCAAAAAAAAATACATATTGAAGCAAAACCTTTTGCACTAGGCGTACGCATTGAGCATCCGCAAAAGTTAATAGACAGCATACAATACCATGCGGCCATCAGAGATGAAAATCTGCCGCCGGCTTCTTACTCGCTGGTGCAGCAGGTAAATAAAAAGGGAGTTTTTTCTTTTTGTATGTGCCCGGGAGGCATTATAGCTCCTGCTGCTACAGCCCGGGGCCAATTAGTGGTAAATGGTTGGAGCCCCTCTAAACGAAATAACCCCTACGCCAATAGTGGAATGGTGGTACAGGTAGAGCAACAAGATGCTATTGGATATTTAAAAAAACCTGGCAACCTAAGGGGATGGGAAACAAGCCCCTTACTTTTATTACAATTTCAGCAGGAAGTAGAAAAGAGTGCATTTGTAGCAGGTGGCGGTAAATACAAAGCTCCGGCACAGCGGATGGATGATTTTGTACAACAAAAAATATCAGCAACATTACCTGCCAACTCTTATTTGCCGGGGCTATGCCCTGCAGCGCTGCAAGAGGTGCTGCCTGCATTTATTTATCAATCATTGGCAGAGGGTTTTAAAGCCTTTGGCAAAAAATTAAAAGGCTACCTTAGCAATGAAGCTGTGGTAGTAGCTACCGAAAGCCGCACAAGCAGCCCGGTTAGAATACCAAGGGAGAAAGACACCTTAACGCATCTGCAAATAAAAAACCTGTACCCCTGTGGCGAAGGTGGAGGCTATGCCGGCGGAATTGTAAGCGCTGCAATGGATGGCGAAAGAGTAGCAGAAACAATCATTAACAAGTGGAAAACAAAATAATAAAATGGAAAATATAAATGCTGCTATGAAAAAATGGAGGC
>JAFDXD010000165.1 GCA_018268135.1 Bacteroidota bacterium | reverse complement strand
GATGGGAGCCAAAGATAATTACATTAATTTAGAGAAAGCGGGGCTTAAAGGTTTGCAAATGCTGCAACCTGCTGAAGACTCAGCCAGGGCGGCATTTTATATGTATGTAGCTTTGGGTAATTATTACCAGCTAAAGTTTGATAGCGC
Organism: Bacteroidota bacterium; assembly: GCA_018268135.1. GTDB lineage: Bacteria > Bacteroidota > Bacteroidia > Chitinophagales > Chitinophagaceae > Ferruginibacter. Next base: position 6,136 of record JAFDXD010000165.1, on the reverse strand, counting down.
ACAAATATTTTTTTACAATTGTATGCGAAGTGCACAGGCAGTAAAAGCTACAAAACTGATTGCGGCTTCTAATGAGGCATTAATGAGCCTCAATTTTCAATTGCAGCAACAAGCAAAGGTAGAAGAGAATAAAAATATTTTACAAAACATAGCAGATACAACAAAGGATAGTGCCATCCTGCAGGATATTTATGCAGCATTTGGGAGTTATTACCAGCAAAAATCTTATTACAGTACGGCGCAGGATTATTATTTAAAAAGCATTGAGCTCAGAGAAAAACTAGTAGATACTACTCAAAATAGTAAAGCAAAATTTGATTATGCCATACAATGCGACCAGTTGTCAAAACTATATTTGAATACACAAATGCCCGATAAAAGTATTGCGGCATTGCGTAAAGCCGGGCGTTTTGCAGATGTATCGCCGGTAGTGAGCAACAGGTTGCTGAGCTCCTTTGTAGAAGCTTTTACCACTGCCGGCAATATTGATTCGGCACTTGTATATTATCACAGGCTGGTAGAAAATACAAAGGGCCAGACTATTTTTCCATCCGAATTGGTTTCATCCAATTTAAATATTGGAATTTATTATTTAGATCATCATCAATATAGCCAGGCACATTCATTTGTGCAAAAAGGCGACTCATTAGCCGCCGTTATTCAATCACCATTTTTAACTTTTCAGGCACAAATGATAAAGGGGCGTTTGCTTGAAGAAACAGGTCAGTCGCAACAGGCCATTGACATTCTTCAGCAGGCATTACCCATATCGGCGCAGCTTAGCAAGGAATTGCAAAGCAATATTCTAAAATATATGGCACTGGCATACAAAGGCATGGGCAATACTGCAAAAGCCTTGCAATATTATGAGCAATATACCGGTGTACAGGATAGTTTGAATACACAAAAAATTTCACGAACCTTTGCCGACCTCGAAACTCATTACCAAACTACCCAAAAAGAAAATCAGATTGTAGCCCTCAATCAAAAAAACAGGCTGAGTGAGTTGGAGCTTAAACAAGCTTCTAACACCCGACGAATGCTTACCCTTGGCCTGCTGAGCCTGGGAGTAGTTTCTTTGCTGCTTTATTTTATTTATCGCAACAAAGAAAAGCTCAACAAAATAATGAACCATCGAAATGCAGAATTGGATACTTTAAATAATGAACTATCTGTTGCAAACGAAACAAAGGCAAGGCTTTTTGGGGTAATAAGCCACGACCTCAGAGCGCCTGTAAGCAGCATTGTGCAACTATTGCAATTGCAAAAAGAAATTCCCGGAAACAATGAAATGTTGAAGCAGCAATATCAAACCCGGATTAATACCGCATCAGAAAAACTGCTGGATGCCATGGAAGACCTGCTGCTTTGGAGCAAAAGCCAGATGAACAGTTTTACGCCTCAATACAGGCCTGTTAAAATATTGCCTTTATTGCAACAGGAATTGCAACTTTTGCATGAGCAGGTGAAAGCAAAAGAATTACGAGTAAGCCTAAACGTTAGTAAAGAGCTTGTTTTTAACACCGATGAAAATTTTATGGCAGTAATATTTAGAAACCTCTTACAAAATGCCATTAATGTAAGCAGGCATGATGATGATATCAAAATAGAGGCTACTTCCAAAGCAATAACACTTACCAATAAGGCTGGCGACACAACAGCTAATGATCTCAATGCCGCTTTTATGCAAAGCCAGGTAAGCAGCAAACACTCAGGCCTGGGCCTGCAAATTGTAAGAGGCCTTGTGGAAAAACTTGGTATAAAATTGAATTATTTACCGGGCGATAATAATACAATTGTTACGGAGATTACTATGTGCTGAATGCCGTGTCAGAGCTTTTCTTCCTTAAATTGAACCAATGTGTTTTTTTTGTCGGTATTTGCTATATGTTTATCGATATTTCTTATTCTTAACTATGTCAACATTGTATATTTAAGAAAAGAAACTGCTTAATATGTTTAAGCATCTGCTATCAAATTTATCTCATTGCTTTCAAAAAAACGGGGGCTGCCTAAAGTATGGGTTCCTAATACTTTCTTTACTCTTTTTTTTGATGGCTATTATTTTTTTCTTTTTCTATAAGTAAATGTTTAGAAAAGTAAATATGTGTTGCATTCTTCCTTTGAAGTATGCAACAATACAAGTGTGTTTTTTTTGAATAGAAAAGAAATGATAAGTGTATGAAGTAAAATGTATAGTACAGTCTTATTGAATGTTGTAAAAATCAGTATTCTTGTCTTCTGTATATCCCGCAGGTAAGGTAAAAGTAGTTTCGGGCATATCCTTTTTTATAATCTGGCTAAGCTGCATAAGGAAAGATATATCCTGACTGTTTGATATTGACTTTACCAAAATGCCAGAGCAACCTGCATCTATTATTTTTTTTACAATAGCCGGTGCATGGTTTTCAAATATCACCGGCGATACAAGGGCTGCGCCGGGTACTTCATTACTATACCATTCATCATACACTTCATGCGATGTTTGCCCCAATGCCTTTACGGTTGCGGTTATTTTAATATGTGTACAATTAAAGCCAAACATCTTTTCGTTTCCTATTTTTTGTACGGTTACACCCTCTTCATTTTTACCGGCATCGGCCCTGTATTGTTTGGCAAATTTTTTATATTGTTCATTTAGGTTGATGCTGTAGTTTTCGTTTATGCCTGCCAGTGAGGTAGCGTGAACTTTCATGTTTATTGCAGATAGTTCGGCATAAGATTCTGTAAATACATTCCATTGTTGCGGATGGCTGCTGAGGTAAATGTTTTTCCATAAGCCATCTTTTTTGCCTTTAGTAATGGAGCCACCAGTGTATTGCAGCATTGTGGTACTGCCATTACCGGTTACCGGCACTGTGTAAGTAGCCGGTTGCTCAGGCGTGTAAGAAGCTGTGTAAGTTTTATCAGGCCCGGCAGTGCCGTTTTCCTTTGCAGCCAGCATATTATTGGCTACTTCTTTTAAAGGATTATTATCTTTCAATTGGCTTAGCTGTGTATTTAACATTAATTTTGCCATCGCATCTCCGGGGTTACCAGTTTTTCCACCCATCATTGTTTGCATTTTTTCAAACATACTGTCCATGTTTTTACCGCCATTAAGGTTTTTGAGCAGCCCGGCATTTTTATCCCCAAATAAAGCAGTCATTCCTTTTGTAATCATGCTATCTGCCGGCTCACCCCGGTTATCTTTAGCAGTATCGTTTTCATTTTTTTGTAGATTGGTATTTATCAAAGGGTTGTCCCCGGTATTTTGTGGGGTATCTGTATTCATCACCTGTTGAGGCGAAGAAATATTGCTATTCTTTTTTTCATTATTGCAGGATACTGCCACAAACAAAGCGGTACCAAGCAATACTGATTTTATACTGTTGTTGAAATTCATATTTCCGGCATTTTTTAAAGATTTTACATTTTTATTTCAGCCGCTTTAAAAATAAGAGGATGCAAATTGATATTTCCGGATTCTCCGACAAACGGTTGTATATAATCGGCAGAAATTTTATATAAGGGGAAGTTTGAAAGATGGGTAAATTTAGTCTTACTAATTTAGTGCCCAATATCAATGATTAAAGTATGATTTTTCTATCCAAATCAATTAATATCAATTCATACTGAATATTAAATTTATAGGGATAGGTATTTTTATATAAAACCTTTATTGCTATTAGGTTATTCTTTATTTACTTTTTGTCTTGATACAAAAAGTAACAAAAAAATCAAGGCTGCATAAAAAAAGCTAAAAATTTGAATGCCCGCCTAAAATAAAATAAGTCCGGACGAAAGATCATATCCCAGCTATAGTGCGACTTACCAGCAAACTGCAATATTCAGCTTTTTCAGCATTAATTTTATTTTTTAACGGCTGTCACTCAAATTTTCTTAACGCTTTTTTTATGAGGCCCAAGCCTCTCAAACCTGTTTGTACTCATTCTACCTAATCCTATTATTTATCATGCAATAAGGTTAATTTCCAATTAGTTTTTGCCTAATCTTATCAGTTTCTCAACTTTTTTAACGATTTTTGTAGCAGGCTTTTGCCTTTAATCGAATATGATAAAAAACTATTTTGTTGTCGGCAGGTACATAACAGGCTTTCGAACCCTGTTTTTTTTATTTTCCTTACCGGCTCTGTTACTTTTGGCATCTTGTAGCTCTACCAGGCAGGGTTATTATTTTAAAACCCTGCAAAAAGACACTACCATCAAAAATTTTGTAACCAGCGACTTTGAATCAAAAATTATAAAAGGCGATAAATTGTCAATTCAGGTTACCAGCCTAAGCCCACAAGAAGATATATTATTTAACCAGTCCGGAAATGTTGCCGCCGCATCTGGCCCCGGCTCCATTGGCGGGGGCTACCAGGTACAGCAGGATGGCACGGTACTATTGCATCGCCTTGGCAATGTGCCAGTAGAAGGGTTAACAAGAAAGGAGCTTTCCTTAAAATTGCAAAATGAACTTTTGCCTTATATGAAAGAACCCATTGTAAACGTAAATTATCTAAATCATAAGGTAACAATATTGGGCGAAATAAGCCACCCTCAGGTACTTCAAATGCCCGAAGAGCCAATGAATATCATTGATGTACTCGTACAAAGCGGAGATGTAACTCCCAATGCCCAGCGAAATAATATCATGATTATAAGAGGAGAAGGCTCCGATAAAAAAGTAAAACATATCAATTTGGAAGACCATTCCATCTTTACATCGCCCTGGTATTATGTACAGCCAAATGATATTGTATATGTTTTTCCTGATATTAAAAGAGCAGAAAAAGATGAAAACAGACGAAAATTGCAAACAACTTTATCATTGGTGGCCTCTGGCGCTTCATTGTTGATCATTATTTTAGACAGGATTATTAAATTTTAGCCATTATGAGCGAAGAGCAGTTTTTTAGTGATAAACCACAGGCTAATATCCTTGCCCAGGTAGTACATCGTTATTTGCCTTTTTGGCCAATTTTTGTATTGCTTACTTTTGTAGCCCTGTTATTTGCCTATATCGATCTTCGCTCTCAAACCAATATATATGTAGCTGCAAGTAGTGTATTGTTAAAAGATCCTCAAAAGTCGCCGGACAGCAAAGTGCTGGAAGCCATGAATATTTTTAGCGATAAAAAAATTGTTGAAAATGAGGTATTGGTATTAAAGTCGGCTTCCATTGTTACTCAGGTTGTAAAAGATCTTAACCTTTACAATTCAGTTTACAACGAGGGAAAAGTTCGCACAGAAGAATTGTATGGCACCAACTCTCCCATACAATTTATAGCCGCTGATAAAAATAATATTGCTTCACATGGTAAATATTATTTTTCTATAGATTGGGATAAAAAATTGGTTGAAATTGATGGCCGCACTTTGCCATTTAATAGTACACTTACTATCGGAGGGTCGGCCTACCTTCTTAAAGTTAATGAAGCCTATAACTCAACTGTAAAAGGTAAAAATTTCTTTGTAATCTTTGGCTCCGTGCAGGGAGTAGTGAGCGCCATATCGGGGGCTTTAAAAATTGCCCCACAGTCTTATGCCAGTACCGTACTAAATATTACCATGGAAACCCCCGTGCCTCCCAAAGGGGTAGATATACTAAACAAGTTGGTAGATGTGTACAACACGGCGGGTATCCTTGATAAAAATCAAATAGCCGTAAATACCATTGCCTTTATAGATGCAAGAATCAATACAGTAACAGGCCAATTAGACAGTGTAGAAAAAAATATTGAAAATTACAGGCTTAAAGAAGGTATTACGGATCTTACCGGGCAGGCATCCCTGTATTTTGATAATGTAAAAGACTTAGATAAAAGAAATACTGAACTGGCTTTAAAAAAAGAAGGCCTGAGAGATATTGAAAATTATATCAATAGTAAGGGGCAAAAACCGGGCACCGTGCCCTCATTAATGCTGGTGTCTGACCCTACATTAGCAAACCTCTTACAACAATTATATACTTCAGAGTTTGATAGGGATAAGGCAATGGCTGTGTCTGGCAACCAAAGTGAAGCCGTGACCCTTGCTATCGAAAAAATAAACCGTACCAAAAAAGATATTCAGGAAAATATAAATAATATCCGCAGAAATTTTGATACGCAGCAGGCAGATATTAATGCCAACCTTAGCCGCAATAACAG